>JBMNNU010000146.1:0-7927 GCA_050942695.1 Chloroflexota bacterium | reverse complement strand
GGCAAGAGTCAAAATGTAGCGTCGGGCACAAGGCCCGACGCTACAGTTCTGACTGTTTGTGTGAACCATGCTCCGACCTCTGGAAGCTGGTACGGGAATTGCCAAAGTAACTGGCTCCCTTTTTAGGGCGTGGCAAGGAACGCTACGATCTGAGAGGAGTCAGATGGCAAAATATCTATTGCTGACGATTGTTGCAGCAACGCTGGCGATGGTGACAGCGGTCGAGACTGCCTTTGCGCAGGAGCCGCCGCCGCCGTTTTCGGCAACGGTTGTCGATATTGCGGCGAACATCCGCGCAGAGCCTGATTCCGATGCAGATTTGCTTGGCGTAGCACGGCTGGGTGACGATATCTGGGTGGTTGACGTAGTGGCTGGCGAAAACCCGGATGGAGGAAGCGGCTTGTGGTACCAGACGGCCTCCGGTGGGTATATTTACAGCCGCTTCGCAGCCGCTAAAGTGGCGGGATATGGTCGCTGGATCGATGTGGATCTGACCGAGCAAACCGCCACCGCCATGGAGGGGTGGACGCCCATCTACACCGCAGAGACAACTACCGGTCGCGATGGTTGGGAAACCCCGGTTGGTACCTTTAACATACAAAGACGGATATTCAACGAAATCATGGACGGGGCAACAATAGGCATCCCTCCAGGTTCACCTGGGTACTATTACTTCCCCAATGTCCTATATACCCAGTACTTCACCCCATCTGGAGCGGCCCTCCACTACAACTACTGGGGGACCGACGATGTGTTCGGTGAGCGGCGGACGAGCCGAGGCTGTGTTGGGCTGCGACTCGAGGATGCGGAGTTCTTCTGGAACTTCGCCGACCTAGGAACTGTGGTGAGGGTCCACTATTAGTTAGGATGCGGGGGCGAATCGCCGCGCCCCCGCATCCCGTCACTCGCCTTCTTGCTTGGCCTGGCTTCGTTGGTCGCGTATCCACCGATGGATCTCGTCCAGGGCTGGGGGAGCCACGTAGAACACTCGAATATCTGTGGGGAACTGCACCCTATGGTCCTCGGAGATGAAGAGAAGGCCAGCCTCCTCCGGCTTCAGCGTTTCATCGATCCGCTTGGCCATCACCTCGTACCGTTTTCGAACGGCCTCGTTGTAATGGCCCCAGACCAGGTCTGCTACCTTCTTGTTTTCGAGCCCAACCATCAAGCAGCGTTGCCAGTCGAAGGTTTCGGTAACCAGATCCTCATCCTCCACCGCCTCGAAAACAGCTCCTGCATCCACTTTGCCTCGAGCGATGGAGGCGCTTTTTTCATTCAGCTTCTCCGCCTCGGCCAAACCCTCCTCTCCAGCTAAACCTACGGCCTCATGGTATACCCTCGCGATGCTTCCGATTCTCCCCTCGAGCTTCAGCAGATGCTCTCTAACTCCAGACCAATATCGTTCGTACAGCTCCGCATAATCCTTGGTTGGTTGTCGGGGCGCAAAGATCAGGGGGACCAGGTAGATCTTCCTCTGGCCCTTGAACTGCTCGGCCTCGGGCTTCTCGATTCTACCAAGCTCACTGCACATAACATCTCCTCCTCGATGACAGATATCGTCATGCGAACTTGAGACATCCAAAAGCGATGATAAGCGTTACCGCCAATCGAGCTAAAGCTCCGCATGCGGCATCTAAAGGATATTGATCCCACCACAATATGTCCATATCCTGAGAATCTTGTGGGTCTCCCCGATCGTAAATATCGAATTTGGGGGTTAAGATTCAAGAAAAAAAGCCGATAAGAACAGTAGAACCCTTATCGTTCTAAACAGGTCGGAGGTGTAACCGTCCCTCACCTTACTCGGCTCGATCCTTGTTTTGTGGGGGTGAAAGATGAGGATTCCTTACGACACTAAACAGTCTAAGTCCGTTTTCCAGCCGGTGGACAAAATTGGGGTGATTAGGTATGGCAGAGATAGAGCAGAATCCGTTGAAAGACAATTTCAAATATCCCCCAGAGCAGAATGTCCGCAACGGCGAAATCTCCGTTACGATTGATCCGGATGCCATGGCTGCCTTTATAACGATTACACCGCCGGACCCGGGAGGTGAGGCGGTGACGGTGGACATGGTGATGGATAAGCTCCAGGCTGCAGGAGTCACATATGGTATCCGCAAGGAAACGATTGAGCTGGCGGTCCAGGAATCGCAGTTCAGCCCGGAGCGAGGGAACACCCCCAAAGACTACCTGGTAGCGCAAGGGGATTACCCAATCGACGGCATCGATGCCACGATCCAATATCACGAAGTTCTTACCTGCACCAGCGGGCGACCTAAAGTGCTCGACGATGGCAGGGTAAACCTGTTTGACCTCAACACAGTGCGTAACGTCCCCAAAGGTACCGTGCTGGCAGTGCTGACCCCCCCAACCCCGGGTGAACCAGGGTCGACTGTGTTAGGAACCAAGGTGCAGCCTAAACCGGGGCGTGACCTCTGGCTCAGGGCCGGTAGGGGTACTATCTTTAGCGAAGATCGGTTGAGTGTGATCGCCGATGTCGATGGGCACGCTGCGATCATGGACGGAAAGATCGAGGTTACCTCGGTTTTCACTGTTCCCAAAGATGTGGGAGTTGAAACCGGCAACATCCAGTTCGTCGGTAGTGTTCTGGTTAGAGGGAATGTCCTTCCCGGCTTCTGCGTAAAGGCCGAAGGCGATGTGGAGATACAGGGCAACATCGAGGGAGGCACCGTGGAAGCTAAGGGGAACGTGACGGTACAGTATGGCATCAAGGGAGGAGGGCGCAGCCGGGTAGTAGCTGGCGGCGTTGTGAAAGCTCGTTTCGCAGAAAACGCCGACATTAAAGCCGGTTCTCACGTATGGGTAACCGACGGAATTCTCCAGAGCCACGTTGAGTCGGGCCAGGCTATTGAGGTGATGGGGAAACGCGGAGCCATTATGGGTGGCCGAGTAATGGCAAAAGATAGCGTTTCCGCGCGCTTTCTGGGTTCGGCTATTGGCGGCCCAACCGAGATATCCGTCGGCTCATTACCCAGCTTTCGGAAGGAGTTGCGAGAAAATCGGAAGAAGCAGGCCGAACTCGAGCATAACATCGAGCGAGTTGGACAGACACTCCAGTACCTGGCGGATTACGAGAAGAAGCGACAGCTTCCCAGGGACAAGCAAGAGATGATGTTAAAGCTGACCAAGATTCAGGAACAGTTGTTCGCTAACCTGAAAGCGATCAAAGAGCAATACCAGGAATTGGAGCGGACGATAAATGATTCCCGTAAGTCCTGGGTGCAAGCCAGAGAGGTTTGCTATCCAGGGGTAAAGCTGAGCATAGGCCCCGCCTCTTATGCAGTTACCAATCCAATGCAAAGTTGCCGGTTCTGTTTGAATGAGGACGGAGAAATCCAGGTACTGATGATCTCTAACCGTTAGCCGGCAAAATAACCTGGTTTTCCGCCATCAGCCTCTCTAGATAACGATAATGGAGTGACTCTTCCTTCACAAGATTGAGCAGAAGCCGCTTGAGTAGCGAGTCCGGCAACAGATTCGCCATATCTGAGTATAGCTTCATCGAAGCTGTCTCTCGCTGGAGCGCGAGCTGCAGCACGTCCGAGCTCGACATGGAAACGTCCGGCTTTACGGCGACCCGGTAGTTATCGATCTTCAAATTCTCGATCTCCGGGGGCAGGCTAGATGCGCTCTCTGCGATGTTGAGTTTCTCAAAGCGGGTTTTGTGCTCTTCTTCCATAGCGGCCATGCGGCGCAGTTCAGATGTGATACTTTCGTTTTGGACCTTCGCTGCCAGCTCGTGATAAAAAGCCGCTGCCTCCTGCTCTCTAGAAATGGCGAAATCCACCAACTGCAATAGGTGCTCATACTCGTTGAACGTGCTGTTGTTCTCTGGCAATGTCGTCTCCTCCCTTTCAGAAGAATCTAGGGATCAATTAAGTTCATAGGCTTTAGCCGTCAAGTCACTTTTTCAAATTCCCTTGATCCAAGTACTTAGCAATAGACATTTTTCTTGTATAGTACAAAATACCTATTGATGCCATCCTGCTCTTTACCTAGTATCCAACACGACTACTTGATGGATACATGCACATGGGTCCGCAAGATGTAACCGATATTTTAAAAGAAATACAGCCTGAATTATATTACCGCAGGAATGCTTCGGCTAGCCCAAAGCGAGTCAATTGCCAACCATCACAATAATGGTTGGCAAATTTATTTTTACAGATGCGCTCGGAGTGGAAGGAGAAAACGGCTGTATGTAACTGCTTGGTCTGAGAGGCGGGAGAATTCGACAGCCGCTACTGAAAATAGCGGAACATGAAGAGCCCTAACGGCTGGCACCGCTAGGGCTCGGGGCTTAGAGGGGTTCGCGCCACCTCCTTGCCGTCCTCATTGTATCAACAGGACGAAAAGGAAACAAGCATCGCCCTATCAACACGGCTGCTTGTCTCGCCCTGACTGCCCCACTGTTACTCACCTGCCTTTCTTTCTTAACAATGGAAGGAGGTGATGCCTATCGGCCAGTTCACTGAGTCCTCGTACCTGACTGAATGGAGCCAAGCGAGGTGCCATGGCCGTAACCCTTGCGTGCCAAAGTTAATGGGCCTTTGAATGGAGAACTCATGTTTGGAGCGTTCTACCAAAGGAAGGGAGGTGGTGTGTATTGGGCTCGGTGAAGTGAATTGGCCATGGATTTCCATATGTCGTTGACACAGTCACCAAAGAGTTAGCGCGAGGAGATGAGTATTCGCCGCATAAGGAGGGCCTTGATGAAAGTCAAAGTTAGGATCATCCACGTTGCTATAGCGACATTGTTGGTGTTCGTGCTAGCTACAGCCACTGCTCTGTCGGGTCTAGCAGCACCTCCTTCTCCCCAAGGGCCTAGCAGCACTGTCGGCAATATCCCCACCCCAAACGAGTTCCTGGGTATAGAGTTGGGGGCAGACAGAACCCTGGCCGACTACTGGGAGTTGACTAACTACTTTCAAGAGGTTGCCAAACGGTCACCTCGGGTGAAGGTGGAAAACATCGGGGAGACGACTTTGGGGAAACCGATGTACATGGCCATTGTCTCCGCCCCATCTACCATACAGAATCTGGACAAGTACGCAGAGATCCAGCAGAAACTGGCTCACCCCGAAGGCCTTGACCCCAAAGAAGTGGACAAGCTGATCACCGAAGCGAAGACCGTGGTGGTGATCAGCGCCGCTATCCACTCCACCGAGATCGCCGCCACTCAAATGGTGCCGAACCTTTTATACAAGCTGGCTAGTGGCAAGGACGACAGGGTGAACGAGATCCTGGACAATGTCATCCTGCTGCTGATCCCTACCCTGAACCCCGATGGGCACCAGATGGTGACAGAATGGTATAAAGAGACCCTAGGTACCCCGTGGGAGGGGACAGGCACGCCTTGGCTGTATCATCATTATGCTGGGCATGACAACAACCGCGACTGGTACATGTTCCAGTTGGAGGAGAGCCGGAACGTCGGTAAGCAGTTGTACCAGAAGTGGTTCCCGGAGATGCTATATGACATCCACCAGATGGGCAACCGAGGAGCCCGATTCTTCGTTCCCCCCTACACCGACCCCTTCAACCCTGAGATCGATCCACTGATCATCCGCTCTATCATGATGATGGGCGGCCACATCACCTCGGACCTTCAGGCGAAGGGCTTAAAAGGGGTGTCTAGCAACTCTCAGTACGACGCGTGGAAGAGTGGCGCGGTGCGCGATCACGTCTACTACCACAACATCGTCGGCATCCTGACTGAGGGTGCTAATGCCGCAATTGCCACCCCGATCTACCAGGAATTCGATGACCTGACAAGCGTCCCGCTGGGGTTGGATGGCGTCAAGACGAAGCAGACCGCCTTCCCCGATCCCTGGCCTGGTGGATGGTGGCGGATGAGCGACCTCATGGAGTACGAGGAGACGACCTGCTGGTCTATTCTCACCCTGGCAGCCCGCTACAAGGACAAGATTGTGCGGGACTTTTACGACCTAGGCATGAGGGGCATCGAGCGGGGCAAAACTGAGCCTCCTTCGGCTTATGTGATCCCTCCCGACCAGCGTGACCCAGCAACCGTAGCCAAACTGGTGGACACTATGATTTTCCAGGATATCCAGGTTCACCAGGCTCTCGAGCCGTTCACGGCTGACGGGCAGAGCTATCCGGCCGGGTCTTACGTGGTGCTGACGGCCCAGCCGACTCGGGCCAACGTCAAGATGCTACTGGGCATTCAAGAATACCCAGACCTCAGGAATCCCGATGGTTCACCGCAGCGGCCCTATGACGTGGCCGGTTGGACCCTCTGGATGCAGATGGGGGTCAACTGCATCGAGATCCAGAATCCCTTCGACGCCAAGCTTGCCGTGGTCAAGG
Source organism: Chloroflexota bacterium (assembly GCA_050942695.1). Lineage (GTDB taxonomy): Bacteria > Chloroflexota > UBA6077 > UBA6077 > UBA6077 > JBMNNU01. The sequence goes on along the minus strand of JBMNNU010000146.1, from coordinate 1,576 downwards.
ATGTGGTCTACCCCGAGGGCACAGTGAGTGCTGGCGATGCAAGCTATGGCTACGCCTTTGGCCCTGAGATGAACAACGCTGCGAGCGCGAGAATCCAGTTGCTCAAGGATGGTTTCGAGCTCAAGTGGGCAATGGAAGGATTCAGCACGGACAGCAACACCTTTGCCCCAGGTACCACCATCGTTTTGGCAAAGGAAGGGCTGAGCGACAAGCTTCAGACCCTGGCAAAGGAGTTGGGGGTTAGCTTCCACTCCCTGGCGTCGGCACCTTCGGTAACCATGAAGGATCTCAGCATGCCTCGGATCGCGGTCTACGAGAGCTGGCGTGGCAACTATGACTCCGGCTGGATGCGGTTGGTCCTGGATCGGTACGGGATCCCCTTCGAGGAGATCCACGATGCCGATGTCAGGGCAGGCAATCTCGGTGATCGGTTTGACGTGATTCTGATTGCCGATGTGTCCAGATCCCATATACGCAACGGCCATTCGGCTGGCTCTTATCCGGACCAGTATTGTGGTGGCCTTGGAAGCGAGGGTGTAGCCAGCATTAAGGCTTTCGTTGAAGGCGGCGGCACCTTGGTGACCATGAACAGCTCAAACGAATTCGCCATCAAAGATCTGGGAGTTCCGGTGAAAAACGTGCTGGATGGAGTCCCGTCCAGTGAGTTCTACTGTCCCGGTTCCCTTCTTCAGGCCAACGCAGATAACACCAACCCCGTGGCCTTCGGTATGGATGACGTGATAGATCTTTACTTCAGGAATAGCCCAGCCTTCGAGATAACCGGTCCTGAGGCAAGGTCGGTGATCTCCTACGGTGACACAAACCCCTTGAGGAGCGGCTGGATATGCGGTCCTGAGAAGTTATCCAATCGAGCGGCTGCGGTAGAGGCGACTGTGGGCAGCGGCAAGGCGGTAATGCTTGGCTTCGTGGATCACTTCCGAGCCCAGACCTACGGCACCTTCAAGTTGTTGTTCAACTCCATCTTTTTCTCAACGGTAGATTAGCAAAACAGGCGAGGGGGCAACGAACTCGTTGCCCCCTCATCACTTACCGGGTAGCAGCTTTCGACTTGCTTGCCCGATCCCCCAGGCCGAACCCATCCTGGCAAAGGGCAGAGTCCGGGAATGGGAAAACGCGGCCCCACCGCTACAACGTGGCTCAAACCCTTCGGCGACATCTTCATCCGCTTGATCCGTATGCTGGTTGTTCCCCTGGTCTTTGTTTCGTTGGTGGCAGGTGCTGCAAGCCTGGGGGATATCACCAGATTAGGCCGCATTGGCGGCAAAGTCCTCGGACTGTACATCGGCACGACGTTATTTGCAGCCGCTATCGGCTTGCTGTTGGGCAACATCATTCAGCCTGGTGCTGGGCTTGCCCAGGGCGATCTGAAGGCCCCGGAAATAGCCAAGGCCCCAACGGCCTCTGAAATGTTCATCAATCTGTTCCCGGTCAACCCTGTAGACGCTATGGCTAGAGCCGACATGCTCCAGATCATCGTATTTGCGCTCTTCCTAGGGGTTGCCATGGCGATGGTTGGAGATAAGGCTGCTGGCCTCAGGTCTCTGTTCGACCAGGC
>JBMNNU010000145.1:0-7930 GCA_050942695.1 Chloroflexota bacterium | reverse complement strand
TTGTATTTCACACCCGCCATCGCATCCGCTATCGGGCCATGCTTCAGCCGTTCCCTTCTGATCGTTTCCTGTAACCGAATCCGCTGCAGCGCCATAGCTACCCCCTAATCAAGATGAGATCATCAATTGGTAGTGGGTGCGGCCCAAATCGATCCTCTCCGCGTGCCGTATCAGCGGGTTAGGGTCGACACCGACGATCGCGGCTAGTTTGTCCCGATTTGGCGCGAGAATGCCTAGATCGTCGGCCGCCGACATGGGCATGCCCGGCGCACGGTCAATCTGATCCAACGATGCCTTGTCTATCGCAACCGGGTCCTCCGACATCAAAATCCCTAAGTTCGGGACAAAAGGGGTATCGGAGAAGGGGTAATCGTCCGGTTGCGGGCAGATGTCTAAGAGAAAGCTAAAACAACGGACTCTGCCATCCACGGCGTTCATCACTGCCTTAGCCGCCTCGGCCACCCGTTGCTGGAAGCGTATCGTGCTGTCTTTATCCATGGTGATGGCCCGAGGTGAGCACACGGAGATGCATAGGCCACACCCGTTGCACCTTTCCGCTGCCAGCTCCAACTGCTCTTCCACCACGACCAAAGCCCGTTCTCTGCAATACGCCACACACCTCCCGCAGCCGTTGCATTTGTCGGCGTCGATCTGCGGCTTGAGAGGCTGGTGGATCTTACCCTTCCCATCTCCGGCTAAGCAGCCCAGCCCGAGGTTCACCAGGGCTCCGCTCAGGCCGGCGAGCGGGTGGCCGGTCACGTGGGAGATCACTAACAGCGCTTTGGCTTCCTTGACTAAGCGGGCCACCTTAACCATGCCCATCTCGGTGCCACCTGTGGGCAGCAGTTCGCCTTCGTTGCCGGTGTAGCTATCGGCAAGGGTTCGCTCTGAGCCGAGAACGTTAGCGGCAAAGCCGTGCATAGTGGCCACCTCGAACCAATCGAGATCGGATTGCCTTCCAAACATGGTGCTCTCCACAACCAACGGCTTGCTGCCAAGGGAAAGCACCTTCTCCACCACCGCCCTAATGACCACCGGCCGCAAGTAGGCTGTGTTGCCCAGCTCGCCCACGTTGATCTTGATGACCACCGGTTCGCCTGGTGAGAAAAGGCCGTCGAGATTAGCTGCGTCTAGGATCATATCCAGCTTGGTTAAAAATGCGTGATCCAGGTCTCGCGAGCGTGCATCTATCATGTAGACATTCGACACAGGCTTTCTCCCATAAAGGATGGTTCACACGAACAGCCAGATCGTGTAACAGTCCAATGCTGTAGCGTCGGGCCTTGTGCCCGACGTGGTACCTCGTCGGGGACGAGCCCCGACGCTATTGTGACTCGTGTCGTGAACCATGCCTCCCATAACGATGTTCGGCATAGGGATCAGAGTAACAAGGCTTGACCTTGTCCCTGTTCCAATCCATAGGCACGAGGCAACTACTGCTTCCTTAAAGTGAAGCTTATAGGGCAGCCAAAGGCCGTCTTCCTGGGAGCGCGGGCGGCTCGCCCGCGAGAGTATGTGCGGGCAGGCTGCCTACGCTCCCGGCATAGGACGCTCACGCGACCTGCCAAACCAATTTGGCCGCGCACTATCTCGATCGACGTGTCTGTTGCCTTGTGCCTAGCCCTCGACCAATCAGAACCCGTCTCGATAGGGTGTCAGGCCTTCGGCTCGAAGGCGTGCCAATTTGGCCTCTCGCGGAAGTCCACGCGCCTGAATGGCTGAACCTCGGCGACCAGGTCGCGAGCCTTCAGCATCTCCCGCAGGTCCACCGTGGGCGGATACTTCTGGATCTGCCACTTAGCAACGTTTTCGGCCGTCAAAGCAGGCTCGTAGCCAATCAAGTCGTAGTTGGTGGTCCCCATGCCGATACTCTCAGCGGCCTTTATTCCGATCCTCGGGGTGAAGGAGTTGACCGCCTTGAACTTATCGTCTCCGGGCTTCAATCCTAGCTCCGCCGCGCGCGAGCCGGGATAGATGGGAGCCTTGTCGATGAGGTCGACTGTGGCCGCATCGATAGCCACGATGTCCTTCGAGGCCAGCACGCCCACGTCCACGGAGACCGGTGTGCCGGCCCATGGGAAGCAGTCGCACTCGGGGTTGACATCCATGGCGTAGGTGATGTAGCCGACCTTGCCGGGATCGAACAGCTTCAAGCATCCCAGCGCGGCGTCGGACATCGCGATCTGGGCGAACGGGAAGTAATCGCCCACAAAGCCAATAGCCTCATGTCCAGTGAAGAGGCAGGTAACCTGGCAGCTATAGCAGAGGTAGCACTTGGACATGTCCACTTTGAGCGCGCTATCGCTGATCTCAATTGCGCTCCTGGGGCATCCATCCTCGCACTGCTTCCAGAACTCGCAATTCCTCTTCAGGCACTTGTCCGCTTTCACCGCGGGATAGCCGATGGCATCTGCCGGGTCGCCCCACATAGCCAGGTGGGTCTGGTATTTGCCCCTCTTAGACTGCGCGCCGATGCCGATCAGCTTGATCGATCCGCCGTAGGCGGTGATGGAGTGCCCCTTGGCGTGGGCCACGGGGATCAGCACATCGGCGTTGGCGATCGCGGCGCCGATGTAGGTCTCCTTGAGGATGTTGCCCTCAGGGATCTCCACCCTTACATCGTCACACCCCGACCAGCCGTCGCCGATGATCATGGGGCAGCCCAGCCCATCGGGGGTAAAGCCGTGCCGGTAGGCGCCTTCCAACTCCTGCGTGCCGTTGTGGCGGTTGTTGAAGGCGTGATAGGTCAGTGTGGTGGTGTCTGTAACGAACGGCTTTCCGCCACAGGCCTTGACCTCCTCCACAATGGCCGCTACTAACTCCGGTCGAAGACAACTGGTCCGGTTCCACTCTCCGACGTGGATCTTGATGGCGACTTTGTCGCCCTTCTCGATGCACTCGTTGATCTTTGACTCATAGAAGAGATCCTTCGCCTTGCACACCATACTCTCGGTCCAGTTGGTGGCTCCGGCGTCCGCGTACCACACCTGTGACTTTGCCATTTCGCGCTCTCCTTTCTCCATAGGAGTTAAGAAGCTGGCGTTTTGCCGCCAGTAGGGCATGGTTCACGGCACGAGTCACAATGTAGCGTCAGGCCTTGTGCCTGACGTGGTACCTCGTCGGGGACGAGCCTCGACGCTACAGATCTGGCTATTTGTGTGAACCATGCCGCCAGTAGCAAGGGGCGGCACGATCGAGCCGGTTTCACACCCGCCCCACCTCCTGCAAAACCGGTTTCACCGTACAGAGGCGGCGCCGTGCAATGGCCTGCACGAACACGCCTCTCGCCCTTCATCACCCCCCCTTTTTATTATTTTTAATGCCCATATTCAGCTTGATGATGCGCCAAAGCCTTTTTATAAGGATGAAGCAATCCGAATGCACTATCAATCTACAAGAAGATATTGTTCGGCAATAAGATGGAGAGTTCTCGGCTGGCCAAAAAGACAACAAATGGCCATTTAGACAGAGTGGAGACTAACCAAAAGGACAGTGAGAAGTGCGCGGTTAACCCGCTGTGGATTGGCTCCTATATGAGGTTTCTCTTCGAGGCTTCGTAGATAATTGCGCCCCGGCTTGACACACCAAGCTTTTCCTGGATCCTTCGGATGTACATTTTCACGCTGCTGGTACTCAGGCACAACTGCCAGCCGATCTCCTGATTGGTCAACCCCTGGGCCATGAGCTGGATGGTTTTGACCTCTCGATCGGTTAGTTGCGTTTCGTCCTGGGGTTCCTGGGATCGCTTCCTCAACTCGTCCATCACCGTCCCGGCAATCTTCGAATCGAGCACCGACTCGCCCCGACAAACGGCTCGGATCGTCCTGACCAGCTCGAACACATCTACATCCTTTAGAACGAACCCCTTCGCCCCAGCACGTATACACCGGAGCACATTGTCCTGCCCTGGAAAGGCCGTTAGGATTATGATGGGTAGATCGGGATGGCGAGCCAGGCTTTGCCGGCACACCTCTGCTCCGTCCATATCCGGCATCTTGACGTCCAGTAAAACCAGATCGGGGTTTAATTGATCGATCAGCTCCAGCGCCTTTGCGCCGTTTGGCGCCTCTCCCACCACATCCATGTCTCGTTCCAGCTCCAGGAGCGACCTGATGCCCTGCCGTACGATGCAGTGATCGTCTACCAGTAGGACTCGTGTGGGACCCAATTCACACCTCCTTTACTGGCACTCTGGCTACAACTCTCGTCCCACCACCCTCTCTCGATAGATTTCGAATCTCCAGGACTCCGTTCACCTCTCGCACGCGAGCAAGCATGGTTTTGAGTCCATAGGTAAGCCCCTCTTCACCCCTCGCAACCGCTGCCTCGTCGATCCCAACACCGTTATCGGTGATCCGCAGTTGGACTTCCCCGGCACCATATTTCGCCTCGATATCCAAGCGAGTGGCCTGCGCGTGTTTGAAAGCGTTGTATAGCGCCTCCTGGGTCACCCGGTAGAGCACGGTTTCGGTGTGCGTAGGTAGCCGCCTCACATCGCCCTTGACCGAGAAGTCCGTTTCGATCGAGGCGATCCGCTGAAACTCTCTGGTCATTCTCTCTAGCGCCGGAACAAGGCCGATCTCCGAGATCTCGCTAGACCATAGCTCGAAGATCGCGTTACGGATCTCGTAAACCCCATTGCGAGCCAACTTTTTCAAGCAGAGTATCCGTTCGTAGATCGGCGTGCCTTCCGGGAGCTGCTGTCTGCACCACTCCAGGTTCAATCCGATACTGATCAGAATCTGCGCAACGCTATCGTGCAACTCTCGCGCTATCCGGTTCCTCTCTTGGTTGAGGATCTGCTCCTTCTGCATGACGCTCAACTCGTCCCGAGCCTGCTTCAACTCCAGGGTTCGCCTCTCCGCCTCGTCCTTTTGCCTCAAGGCCAGCTCATACAGCTTCCTCGTTTCAGCCTGAAGCCGCCGACTTTCTTCGAATAGTCTGGCGTTCTCTATAGCGATGGCAGCCTGATTGGCCAGTGTCTGGAGGATGGAAAGGGCGTTTTCCGAAAAGTCGTCTCCATTCTGGCACTGGAGGCAGATGTTGCCGACCAGCATACCCTCCCGAAGCATCGGAACACAGAGCACAGTAGGAAGCCCATCGCCATTTTTTGGTGTATGCAGGATCGGGCGACGGTCCTTGGCGAGCTTCGAAGCCAAATCCAGCAGTTGCTGGGGGGGAACGGCGGGCATTGGAACAGGTGGAAGGCCGTAGGCGCAGTAGACGACCTCGTCGGTGCCGTCCTCGCCGCCCACCGTCATCACCGCATACTCGGTGGCGAACAGATCAGCCACCGTCCGAACCACCGATTGCAGCAGGACATCCATACCGTGAGTAGTGTTGGTCAGCACCTGTGAGATGCTTTTTAGGGAGGTAATGGCCCAATCCAGTTTGCGCGCCTGAACCAGGGTCTTCTCGTAGAGGGAGGCTAGCTCCTCCGCGTTCCGCGACAACTGCTTACAGAAGCCATCCGCAGCATCCTTCGCCTCGCGCAACTGCGCATTGCTTATCTCCAGCTCCCTAATCTTCTTCTTCAGCTCACCGTAATGTCCCAGTTTTGAGGCGTTAATACCGGTCAGTACGGCTAAAAGGGAGTCTTTCTGCCCAGGTACGCTACTGGAAAAATCCATGCTATTGTCGCCGCCGGCAAGCACCGTCGGGTTAACGTTTTTCTCCACGTCATTGGGCTCCATGATCCCTCACACAGACCTACATAGCTTTCCGAAAGATCTCCGCGATGTCTCGAGCACTGGCATCCCGTGGGTTTGTGACCAGGCAGGCATCGTGGATAGCGCTTTCGCTCAAGGCTGCTATGTCTTCCTCTGCTACGCCTATCGTTCTGAGCCCGTGGGGCACGCCGATATCCCGCGCCAGCTCCTTAACCGCCTTTATGGCTTTATCCGCTGCTTCACGCTGACTCAGGTAGGTTATATCTTCGCCCATAGCTTGGGCGATATCCACGAAACGGCTGACCGATGCGAGAAGGTTGTACTCCATAACGTGGGGTAGGAGGATGGCATCGGCTTGGCCGTGGGGAAGGTCCAGTATGGCGCCCAACTGATGAGCCATCGCGTGGGTGGCGCCCAGGATTGCATTGGAGAAAGCCAAACCTGCCTGCAGACAGGCCATAGCCATGTTCCTCTTCGCATCCAGATTCGCCCGACTGGCGACCGATGCCCTGAGGTTCTTTGCCACGAGCTTAATAGCGTTCAACGCCAATACATCGGTCATCGGCGTAGCCGCTATGGAAACGTAGGCTTCGATGGCATGAGTCAACGCATCCATACCAGTGCAGGCGGTGAGTTGTGGGTCTTTGGTGGTCAGTAACAGGGGGTCGGTGATCGAAATATCCGGTATCAGGGACTTGCTGATGAGCACCATCTTGACCTTGCGGATCGTGTCGGTGATGATGGCGAACTGAGATACGTCGGCGCCGGTCCCTGCGGTTGTTGGTACCATTATCATGGGGGGTAGGGGGCAGGTTATCTTGTTTACTCCCTCATAGTCGTGGATCCGCCCTCCGTTGGTCACCAACATCGCCACCCCTTTGGCGGCATCTATGGGGCTGCCGCCTCCGATGGCTAGTATCGCGTCGCATTCGGCCGCCAGATACTGGCGCGCACCCTCTTCCACCTCGTGGTCCTTTGGATTGGGGGTCACCCTACTCCAAAGCTCGTAAGGGAGATCGTGCTCAACCAGAAACGGCAGAGCCTTCTCCACCCAGCCCGATCGAACCACGCCCTCGTCGGTAACCAGAAACAGCTTGCTCGCCCCTCGTCGGATAGCACTCTCACCAATCTGCGCGATCGATCCCGGCCCGAAGATGATCTCTGGCGCCACGAACTTGGTGTTTTCCACGTGCCACCCCCTCAGAGATCCTAAGCCCCCCTTACACGCCGCTGCCTCCGCCCACAGGGGGAAAGATCGCTACGTCATCTCCATCGCTCAATCTGAATCCCTGCTCTCTCTGAAGCCCATTCACAAAACAGTTCCTTACTTCCCCGCGCGGTATTCCCAGCAGGTCCAGCATCTCGCCGATAGCGATCCCATCAGGCGCTGTTATTACTTTGGTCTGGCCAAGCGAGAGTTCCGGCAGGTACTCTCGTAACGACGCATATACTCGCAGCTTGACTTCCATATTAACAACACTCAGCTCTATAGACGTTTCCGCAGGTAGGCCCGGCTGGAGCCGGGCCTACCGTTATCTTATCCCTCCAGCTTTCCATATACAGAGTCCAGGTCATCGTCACTAACGTCCCACACCACGTTGTGCGGCGGCAACGGCTCGTACTTCATGAACTCTGGCAGCCGGTCGTGAACCGCACTCAGCCCGGCAGCCTCGTTAAAATCCCTCTCCTTCTTCAATACCTCCAGCCCTATCTGGATCACATCACTTCCCGTCCAACTCGTACCCAGCACCCCGGCACACTCCTCGACCATCCCCTCAAACCCACTCGGTATGTCAAGGATCGGGAACGCTATGAACAGGCAGTGTCCGGTCGAGTCTATGAACGCGGTCGACGCCTGGAAGTTCCGCGATAGCTCCCACTTGTTCTCAAGCGCCATCGGGTCTACCTTGCCACTCACTCCCAATATCTCAGGCGCTATCGTGTACCCCGCTGTGTGGTCTGCCCCCATCGTGCTCGTCGCGTACGTCACACCTATCCCCTTCACTACCCTAGGCTCGTACGCAGGCATGTTCTGGCCCTTCACCGCGGGCACACGCGTCACTCCAAACATCTTCCCCGTCGCTACCGCTCCATTACCTATCACTCGCCCCAGAGCACTACCCTTACGCACCTCCTCAAGCAACCGGATCGCTCCCTCTCCATCGCCAAACGACAGCAGCCCTGCCTCCATCGCCACAGCTACCGTCCCACCTGCCTCTATCGTGTCCAGCCCTATGTCGTTGCATTGCCACGTCAGCTTG
>JBMNNU010000143.1:0-8144 GCA_050942695.1 Chloroflexota bacterium | reverse complement strand
CGAATGTTTTCTTTATCAATCCCATCGTAAACAGCTCATCGGGGCCGAACTGGAGAGCCATGGAGTCTTGCTTCTCCAAGCCGATCCCATGCTCGCCGGTCAGAGTGCCTCCCATCTCGAGGCACAGCTTCAAAATATCTTTGCCGGCTTTGTGTACCCGCTCGACCTCATCTTTGTCCTTGGGATTGTACATAATCAGCGGGTGGAGGTTGCCGTCGCCCGCATGGGCAACGGTGCCCACTTTGACCCCCCATTTGTCGGCGATCTCGACCACCTTGAGCATCGTCTCCGAGAGCTTGGTACGGGGTACAGCGCCATCTTGGACAGAGTACATAGGAGCAACCCGCGCTACAGCGCCGAAAGCGCCCCTTCGGCCCGCCCATAGGATGTTCCTCTCAGCCTCGGATTGGGCTACCTTTATCTCTCTAACATTGTTTTTCTTGCATATCTCAACGATTTGTTCGGATTGCCGCTCCTGCCCGTCCTGAAGTCCATCCAACTCGATGATCAAGATGCCCTCAGCGTCTAGGGGGAAGCCCGAGTGGTAGCTGTTTTCCACTGCCCAGGTGATGGTCTTGTCCATTATCTCTAAGGTGGCCGGAATGATCCCTGCAGCTATGATATCGGAAACGGCGTTTCCCGAATCCTCAAGCTTGTCGAAGATCGCAAGCATCGTCTTGATCTTCTCTGGCACTCTCATCAACCTGAGTGTCATTGAAGTCACAGCACCCAGGGTGCCCTCTGATGCGACCAATAACCCCGTTAGGTCGTAGCCGGGGTTGTCCTCCACCTTGCCGCCTGTGTGGATCACCTGGCCATCAGCCAGCACTACCTCGAGCCCATACACGTGGTTCGTGGTAACACCGTACTTGAGACAGTGCGGCCCTCCGGAGTTCTCGCCGATGTTACCCCCCAATGTAGATACCTTTTGGCTAGCGGGGTCAGGGGCATAGAGGTAACCCAGGGGGGCGAGAATGTTCTGCAGCTCGAGATTGATGATTCCCGGTTCGACCTCGCACCGCTCGTTGGCCGTGTCGATCTCTTTGATCTTGGTCATCCGGCTACAACCGAGAACGATACCCCCTTTAACAGGAAGTGTCCCGCCCGACACGTTGGTGCCAGCTCCCCTGGCGATAACAGGTCTACCCTCTTTTGCCGCTAGTGCCATTACTTCGGAAGCCTCAATGGCGTTGGAGGGGAATACCACCACCTCGGGTTCAAAGGCTTCCGGCGTAGAATCGTATTCGTACACCAGGATGTCTCTGCGTGAGGCAAACACATCCTCTTCGCCTACGATCCTGGTGAGCTCAGCGATTAACTCCTGTCTATTCATGTGCGGCCTCCTCGCTGGAAAGCTGACAGTTATCATTGGGCAACAGAGCGCCGGAGCAACCTCCGGAGGGAATGCCCCGACGCTCTGTTCCATTCAACTGGTATGAAGCACAGCTACTCGCTGGCTTTGACTCGGCGCTGCAACTGATCCCACTTGAAATCGACTTCCTTCTGGAAATCCTCAAGCAGGGCCTCGTTGCCCGGTCTGAACAGGTGGCTGAAACGACCCTGTGGCTTGAGGAACTCGGCGAGAGGCTTCGTCTCTCGCGGGGTGTAGGTCATCTGCCACTTGCCGTTCACTACCTCGAACAGCGGCCAATAGTTGGTCTGGACGGCCAATCGGCCTAGCTCCACAGTGTCGTGGGTCTCTGCACGCCAACCGCGCCAGCAGGGGCCGTACACTGTAATGAACGCGGGGCCGTCGGTCTCAAGGGCTTTCTGGACCTTGGTCATGTAGTCTCGCCAGTAGCCGACGCTCGCCTGCGCAACGTAGGGGATGTCGTGGGCAGCCATGATGGACACAAGGTCCTTCCGTCGCTGCTGCTTGCCCTTGTATGCGTCGCCTACATAGGATGTTGTAGTCCAGGCGTACTTCGGGGTTGCGCCCGAGCGCTGGATACCGGTGTTCATGTACGCGTTGTTGTCGTAGCAGATGTAGAGGCAGTTGTGGCCTCGCTCTGCCATACCGGATAGCGACTGGAAGCCGATGTCGTAGGTGCCACCATCGCCACCCATGGCGATGAACTTGAAGTCTTTGTCTATCTTGCCCTTGCGCTTGAGCGCTTTGTAGGTTGCCTCAATGCCGCCGATCACTGCTCCTGCGTTCTCGAACGCGTTGTGGTACCAGGAAACCTTCCAACTGCTGTAGGGGAACACCACGCTGGAGATCTCCACGCAGCAGGTGGCGCTGCTCATGGCTACGTTGTAGTCCGCCGCCGCTAGCATGGTCCACTTGGCGATGAGCGCTGGGCCGCAACCGGTGCACAATCTATGGCCTGCGGTGAACTTGACGTCTTTCTTGGCCAGTTCTTTGATATTTATTGCCATCGTCTAATCTCCTATTCCCGTACGCCGATGTAGCTCACCAGGTCGCCGATAGGAGCGCCGGAGGCGATCTCCTGCAGCCTCTTGACGACCGTGGTTAGCTGGGCAGAAGATGTATCGCGACCGCCCAAACCGGTTACGTAGTTGACCATCTTTGGTCGCTTGTCCAGGTCATACATTGCCGCGCTAAGATCCGAGAACATGGGGCTCGCCGGGGCGCCTGGCGAAGCAGCCTTCTCTACTACTGCCACGGCCTTGCAGTTCTTCAATAGGGACACCATCTGTTCGGTTGGGAACGGCCTGTAGATCCGAGGTCGCACTACACCGACCTTTACACCCTGCTTCCTGAGGTTCATGGCGGTCCACTGGGCAGTGCCGCCGATGCCGCTCAGGGCAACCAAGGCTACCTCGGCGTCTTCCATGCCGAAGCTCTCTACGATGTTCTGAGGTCGCCCGCTCAGCTTCGCGTACTCTGCAAAGATCGATTCCGCGACCTTTACGGAGCCCTCAAGAGCCTTGATCATTGAGAGCTTGTGCTCGGAGAATACGGGAGGCAGCGCCAGGGCACCTATGCTGATCGGATTGTCCGGATCCAGCATATTGATCTGGGGCTTGAACTCGCCGATGAAGCCTTGCACCTCGGCGTTGGTCAGCATCTCCACCCGCTCCATATCGTGGGAGACGTTGAAGCCGTCGAAGCAGACCATAACAGGCAGGCTGACGTCGGGATGCTCAGCGATCCGGATGGCCATGATGGTGCTGTCGTAGACTTCCTGGGCGTCGGCTGCGAACAGTTGGATCCAGGAGCAGTCGCGGGAGCCCATGGAGTCGGAGTGGTCGCCATGGATGTTGATGGGGGCGCTCAGAGTTCGGTTGACCATCGGCATAACGATGGGCAGCCGGTTGCCAGCCGCGATGTACAGTATCTCGTGCATCAGGGCGAGGCCTTGCGACGAGGTACAGGTCATTACGCGACCGCCCGCAGCAGAGCCACCGCAGCAGGCGGAGAGGGCGCTATGCTCGCTCTCTACAGCAACAAACTCGGTCTGGACGTCGCCGTTAGCAACGTACTCGGCGAATCGCTCTACGATCTCGGTCTGTGGGGTGATGGGGTAGGCCGCTACCTGATCGGGATTGATCTGCATCATTGCGTCGGCGGCTGCCCCGTCGCCGGTGAGACCAACTACCTTTCTCTCTGTTATCATAATTGTTCGTTCTCCTTACAGTGTCGACTTGGCGAAGGTCTCATCTGGCTTATAGAAGCCGCCCTGCGCCATGCTCAACGCTCTCTTTTCAGGCTTGGTGGGGCACTCGACGTCGCAGATACCGCAGCCTTTGCAATGGTCTGCGTCGATGCCGACTACCTTGCCATCCTCCAAAAGTATGGAGTTGTCCGGGCAGTGTAGCCAGCATATCAGGCAGTTGGTGCAGTTCTCGGCGACGAAGATCGGCCGTTGGGTGCGCCAGCTTCCTGTTTTGTAGGTTACTGCGTTGCCGTTGCTCGGTATCACGCCGCCCAGAGGCACATCATCGGCACTTGGGAGCGGATTCGACAACATATCTTGAATCTTGCCCATCAGTCTTTAACCTCCTCGTAGGCCCTCATCAAAGCCTTGACGTTGCCGTCTACCACGGACTTCTTGAACTTGCTCCCGAACATGTCGACCAATTCGTCCTTAACGGCGTTGATGTCGATCAGGCCTGTGACCTTCACCAACGCGCCCACCATGGCGGTGTTGGTGATTGGCCTACCAACCTCCTCCGTTGCGATCTTAGTCGCATCTACTGTGTAGAGCTTGTAGTCGCCAGGTTTGAGCTGTTTCTTCAACTCGCTTACCGGCAAGTCAGAGTTGATGATCAACGGCCCACCTGGCTGCAGGCCGGCGGTGACGTCGACGACTTCTAGCAGGGTGGGGTCGAGCACCACCACTGCATCGGGATTGGTGACCTGCTCGTGAGTGAAGATCCTCTCGTTACTCAGTCGAGTGAACGCCTGGATCGGCGCGCCCATGCGCTCCGTTCCGAATTCTGGGAACCCTTGGAAATGTTTGTTCTCGCGACTTGCCGACGCCGAAAGGAAGCGGGACGCTGTTACTGCGCCCTGCCCGCCGCGGGCATGCCAGCGAACCTCGTAAAGATCTCCAGCCATACTTTCTTCTGCCTCCTCCTATTGCTATGGCTCTCAGCTTTCAACCATCAGCCTTCAGCTTCTAGCCACCAGTAATCGAGCCTCGACCTAGCCACCAGCGATAGGCTCACCTCGAACCAGCCGAGGATAACGTCTTTGCCCTCGTTCGCGGCTGGCTGACAACTGATAGCTTAAGCCGACTGCTAACTACCTAATTTGTCTCCTACCTTAATACCGGATGCTGCGATGAACTCAGCGGCCTTTAGTTTAGCACTTCCCTGAGGCTGAACTCGCTTCACAAAAATGCTGCCGCCGACTCCCGCTACCAGGAAGCCATCGTTGGCCACCTCCAGGACGGTCCCCGGAGCTTTCATGCCGCCATCGGTTTTCCTCTTCTCGCAATCGAAAATCTTTAGCGGCTCGCCCCTAAAGGTCGTGCTGGCCCCAGGCTGGGGGTTGCTTCCCCGGATAACGTTGTATACAACGTTGATAGGGTAGTTCCAATTGATCTCCATCTTCTTGCAAATTGGCTCGTACTCGCCCTGGGATAGATCCTGGACGATCTTGGGCGCCTTGCCCTCTTTGACCAGTTTGACCGCCTCGACCATCGACTCGACACCAAGAGGGAACAGCTTATTGAAGTAGACTGATCCCATGGTTTCGTCCGGTTCTATGGTCACCTTCTTCTGCAGCAGGATCGGACCGGTGTCTAACCCCTCGTCCGGCCAGAAGATGGTGAAGCCGGTCTCGGTCTCGCCGTTGATCACTGCCCAGTTGATTGCGCTCGCGCCCCTATGTCTGGGAAGTAAGGACGGGTGGTACTGGATCGTACCCAGTTTCGGATAGTTGATCATAGTCATTGGGACGATGTCGGTCACAAACGCCATTACATTCAATTCAGGGTCGAAGCTCTTATAGTCTTCAAAAACCTCCGGATTGCGCATCCGCGCCGGTTTCCTCAGGGGGATGCCGTTTTTCTCCGCTAACTCCCCTAGAGGATCCTTCCTGCCGTTGGGAGCATCTGGCGGGCAATAAACCACCGCGATCTGCTCACCCGCGTTGAGAAGGGCTTCGAGCACCTTCTCGCCAAAGGCCGCCTGCCCAATCAGTGCGATCCTCATCCTTTCCTCCAAGAGCTGAGTACTGAGTCGGTTTCCTCTCCCTGCCCCGTCTCCAGGTATCCACGTATCCCTGCCTCCGTATCCTTGTACCCCAGGGCTATCGATAACCTCGCGCACGATTCGCTGATCAACGGAACAAGCACTGATACCCGCTCAGGGGTGATCCGGATCCAGGGGCCGGACACGCTGATCGCTGCTACTACACGACCTGTGAAATCCCTAACAGGGCCCGCTACGCAGCTTACACCCTCCTCTTGCTCGCCGTAGTCGGTAGCGTAACCTACCCGACGCACCTCCTCTAACTCTGAAAGCAGTACCCCCTTCTCGACGATCGTGCGACCGGCAAAGGGGGTTAGAAGGTAGTTGCTGAGTATCTTGTTGAGCTCAAGTTCGGGCAAATAAGCTAGCAATACCTTGCCCGAAGCCGTACTGTGGAGAGGGGCTCGGGCTCCTACCTGAACGAACATCCTGAGCATCCAGCCTGGGCTGGATACCTGCTCCAGGTAAACCACTTCTTGGCCGTCAAGAATAGCTAGGTTGGCGGTCTCACCACTCTTTTGCATCAACTCACGCAAAATCGGCAGGGCTTCCATCCGTAAGTCCAGTTGATCCCGGACGGCCCTGGCAACGTCCAGAGCCTTCAAGCCAAGCAGATAGCGGCCGGTTTCGTGGTTTTGGCGCACATATCCTCGAGCAATCAAAGTTGATAGCAACCGGTGGACGGTGCTGGCGTGCAGACCAACCTGTTGGCTCAACTGGGCGATGCCAGCTTCGCCTCTATCTGCAAGTGCCTCAAGGATGTCGAGGGTACGCTCAACAGACTGCACAGTAGTCTTAGAGGTAGGAGAAGCTGTGTTTTGCTTGATGCGAGGCGCGTTGGACACCTGACAACCTCGTCGGCAGTTTCAGTGCGTCTGCTGGCCAATACAGAGGGAATCCTTCCAGATGGTGAAACCTATTTCCGTGATACAATATAATAAGCGTTCAAACTGTTGTCAAGCCTTGTTTTTTCCTGCTTTTCCGTGCTATGATGTGAGCCACAGCCGAATATGGTGTCTGCTAGGGGAGCGTACTTGCTGAGAGGTGGATTGCCCACCAACCCTCGGAACCTGAACTGGGTAGTACCAGCGTAGGGAAGCGGAACGCGCGAAACGAACGATGGTATATAGGCCGCTCCCAATCGGGAGCGGCCTTTGTTCTATTCGGCAATTTGGTCTGGAACTCGACAATTTTGGTTGAGAACTCTAGTGTGAAGACGGTTTTGAAACAACCGATCATCTGCCTCGTAACCGATCGAACGGCCTGTTTAGGCCGCCCGCTGGAAGAGCTTGTCGCTTGTTCGGTTCGAGCGGGAGTGAATCTGGTTCAGCTTAGGGAAAAAGAGCTACCCACCCGCGATCTGTACCAGTTGGGCAGCTCGCTGCTCAAACCGGTTCGCGAGGGCGGTGCGGCTTTGGTGATCAACGACCGGGCAGATGTAGCGCTGGCTCTGGGCGCAGATGGTGTCCATCTTGGATCAAATAGCCTTCCTATTAAAGAGGTGCGCAAGCTGGTTGGAAATGAGATGCTGATCGGCGCTTCCATCCACTCGCTGGAAGAGGCCTTGAGTGCAGAGCAGGAGGGCGCCGATTACCTTGTATTAGGAACCATATTCGAGACTAGATCTCACCCCGGAGCGCGGCCCGCCGGCCTTTCTCTGGTTACCCAGGTTTCTGCAGCCACATCTATACCGGTGGTAGCTATCGGTGGGATCAACTGTTCTAATGCTTACTCTGTCATGAAGGCGGGAGCCCAGGGTGTAGCCGTCATCACAGCCATCCTTTCGGCTGAAAGGGCGCAAGCGGCAACTCGGGACCTATTGATTGAATGTAGTCGCCAGTAAACGGGGCTCAAATCCGATTTACTGGCTGAACAATTTACTTACTAATGCAAGAGTCAATAACGTCATGCGTCGCGTGGAGGGGGGATAACCCCTCCTATCCGGCCACGAAGAAGGCCAGGAGGTATTGAAGATGGACGACAAGCTGGTTATTGCAGGGAAAGAGCTACGGTCCAGGCTGTTTCTGGGTACGGGCAAGTATCGTAACTACGAGGAGATGAACGCAGCCTTCGAAGCATCTGGGGCCGAAGTCATCACCGTTGCGCTGCGCAGGCTCGACCTGAGCGATCCGAACAAGAAGACGCTTCTGGACGAGATCGATTGGAGCAAATACACCATCCTACCCAACACCGCTGGCTGCCGCACGGCAGACGAGGCCGTCCGCACAGCTCATTTAGCTCGCGCTATGGGGCTATCCAATTGGGTGAAGTTGGAGGTGATCCCGGACCCCGTCTATCTCCTGCCGGACCCTATCGGGACTTTTGAGGCTGCAAAGCGGCTTGTAGACGAGGGTTTCGTGGTCCTCCCATATATAAACGATGACCCCGTGCTGGCCAAACGGCTGGAAGAGGTTGGATGCGCCACGGTTATGCCCCTGGCCTCTCCCATCGGCTCCGGTCAAGGAATGGTGAACTTCGAA
>JBMNNU010000141.1:0-8250 GCA_050942695.1 Chloroflexota bacterium | reverse complement strand
GGAGGCATTCGCGCCTCCCCACCCCGCTCATGATATCCAGAGCTACCCCCATGCCTGGAAAACTGCGGGGGCTCGGGGGCAGAGCCCACGACTCCTAACGGACATAATCGCTGAGCAGTAACAGCTTTAGTGAACAAGTTATGGCACACAAATATCGATTCATGTCTCGTCATTTATGCAAGTGCTTTCCAAGTTTGTGGCCTCAGTCCGGTTGATGTATGATCTGTGTGGTTAGCTTAAGAAGTAATCGGACGGATTGCGATTTCATCATCAAATTACGAGGTGCGCCATGCCTGTCGGGCCAACGGAGTTGATAGTCGTCTTGGTGATCGTGCTGTTCGTCTTTGGGGCGGGGAAGCTTCCGGAGGTCGGGAGAGCTCTAGGGCAGAGCATGAAGGAGTTCCGCCAGGCTACCCAGGATGAGTCTTCCCTAACAGCCTCTCAAAAAACAGCGGACGCCGACGGAAGAAGCTAGCGCGCGGCTATCTATCCCGGAGATTGACCACACGTTGATGGTATAATCTCTTGAGATACAGTAGCCGCCACACCTTCCCACCTACATGTTATGAGGCCTTTTCGTTACTGTGTGGTAGAAGGCGCAAAGGTTGTGCGCCCATTTGAGAGAGTCGGGTTCACCCCAGTTAAGCATACGGAGGTAGCATGAACGAGCAGCAGGTCAACGCGCAGGTTATCGAGCTCGAAGGGCACATCATCGACTCGATGATACTGCCCCAAATAATGGACGAAGTCATGGATCGCGGAGGCGATTTCGAGGTCCAGGAGATTCGGGTTGGCCGGCGCAAGACCGAGACTAGCTATGCCAGGCTGGAGCTAAAAACCAGTTCGCCTGAGTTGCTGGACCGGCTGGTCGACTATGCCCGCCGGTTGGGCGCCACGATCCCCGATCTGGAGCAGGTAGAGACCAAACCGGCGCCCGCGGATGGAGTGTTCCCGGAGGGATTCTACTGCACGACCAACTTGGAAACCTACGTAAGGCTGAACGGGGGCTGGGTGAAGGTGGATAAGCCGGAGATGGACCTGGGCATAGTGGTAGATTACCAGGCGTTCACAGCCCGCACCTGCCCAGTCGCCGATGTCAAAGAAGGGGAGATGGTGGTGGTAGGCCACGGTGGGATCAGGGTGATACCTCTTCAAAGGTCTCGGGAGCAGAAGGAGGAGTTCGCCTTCATGGGGAGCTCTGTCTCCAGCGAGAAGCCCAAAGCGAACATGATCCGAGAGATCGCCGCCCAGATGAAGGCGATCAAAGCGCGTGGAGGAAAGACCCTGGTGGTGGCCGGGCCAGCCGTCGCCCACACAGGTGCAGCTCCCCTGGTGGTCAAGCTGATCGAAGCCGGATACATCAACTATCTATTTGCCGGCAACGCACTGGCTACCCACGATATCGAGGCCGCCTTCTTCGGCACATCCCTGGGCGTCTCGCTATCGCAAGGGGTCCAGATGGAGGGAGGCCACCAGCACCACCTGCGGGCAATCAACCGGATTCGTAGCGCTGGTGGGATACGACAGGCTGTCGAGCGCGGGATTCTGACCAAAGGGATCATGCACGCCTGCATCAAGCACAATGTGGAGTATGTGCTGGCGGGCTCAATTCGTGACGATGGCCCCCTGCCCGATGTGGTCACCGACGTCATAGAGGCGCAAAGGAAGATGAGGAAGGTGGTCCAGGGAGGGGTGGAGCTGGCGCTGATGATCTCCACCATGCTGCACTCTATCGCAGTGGGGAATCTGCTGCCGGCCAGCGTTACTACCGTATGTGTAGACATCAATCCGGCAGTGGTAACAAAACTGGCCGACCGGGGCAGCTTCCAGGCTATAGGTCTTGTGGCCGACGCCGAAGGATTCCTGAGGCACCTGGTGACGGAGCTGGGATTGTAGAGGTATAAATGCAACCGCAACCTTCAGGTTGAGCGTACTCTCGCAGATCGCCCCCTTTTCTGCGAGGAAAGCGCAGGATGAAGCTTGCGGCTACATTACGGATATAAACTTATTAGGCGTGGCTTAAAACCAACTGCTTCTTTTGGCAGGGTTAACGAGGGACCGAGAAAAGGGTTCAGGTCCCTCTATTACTGTTCGAACGTTACCGGCTCGATCTAATCCGATCGAAACAGGTGCTGCAGTATACTGGTTTGTCACCCCGAGGAAGGAAGGGGACTAGTGTCTGAGCGCCACAATCCGCACAGACGGCCGGATGCATCTCACGAGCAGGGCGAGGACCTGCAGCGCCTGATCCATCCGAGCCTGCACGCTGAGCCTTACGTATTGCGCGGCATTCCGGGCAGCGGGCAGGTTCGTTTAGCAGCCCCTTCAACTGATAAAACTCCTGCTCGCCAGCCGTAAATACGAATTCTCGCCCACACTCACGACATCGAAGAGCCTTGTCTACAAAGCTCACCCCCTGTAAACCTCCTTTGCCTGATTGTCGACGGAAAGCCGGCACGAGCCGTTGCAGACGTTCATCGTCGGACTACCACAGTCGGAGTGCGAACTACGCAGCGCTCAGCCAGGGGTTTGTGCTACCGCCTTCGCGAATATACAACATAATGGTACAAGGTGCAATAGCTACAATGTACATTTTACTCCACTTCGAAGAAGCTGCAATCCCGATATTCCGGTGTGGAGCAGACCTCGGAAACGTAGCTGGCATGAAGCTGAACAGCCCGGCGGCGTTGACATTTGAACACCGCTCTGGTTTCATCTTCACCCCGGCCGGCTATAGACTCTCGTATGGAGTACAGGAATTGGCAGTGAGTGGCTGGTCGAGACGCTGACGGCGTTGAGAGAGCGATTTCCCTTCGAGGCGGTACCGCAACATATATGGAAATAGGGCCACCAAACTTAGCCTGCGCTACCGGGCAATCGGAGCAATCCAGATCTGCATGGCAACACGGTTTTCGGCCAGGCGGGAAATACTCAGCCGCCCACAGGTCCCAACAGTTGCGCCGAACGAAATAGGCCGCACACTGCTTGCGGCGCTCCTCCGTACATTCAGCTTCCAGGTCCCAACAGTGAACGCGCCGCTCATCCCGGCTGGCGCGGTCCACGGCTTCACCCAGAGAGGCCAGCCGGTCCAAGCGTCGCTCGGACTTGCGCCGGTCTGGTCTAATTACCTTCTCTGGCATCGTCGTCCTCCGCAACAAGCTGTCAGCTTTTAGACTTTATCTATTAGCTATAATCCTTTTACTAGATGAAAGTTTACGAGTGATAGCGTTTCTTATTAGCTCCAGGGGCAATCTCCACTGCAGCCTTCGCCAGGAAGCCGACACCTCGGGATGCTGAGGACTCTCGGCTCCATACGTTTCCCTAACGTAAGATCTCACAACTGAGTCTAATTCGGTTCTCAGCCTTGGAGCCGCTTTCGCCAAAATCCCCGCATATTCCAAGGGAGTGTGAGATGCGCGTATCTTCCATCCCAACATACTGGCAATGAAATGTATCTGGAAATAAGCTCGCCTGGCAGGGCTATGTTTCGAGAGCAGATACCACCAGACAATGACGAAGGCCAGGATTCCACCAATCATGGCCAGCACAACCGGGTTACGGGAGCTCTCGGTCGACAATTCTCCGGTGTCGACGGCCGGGCTAGTATCTTCATAGAACAGGCTGAGATCGTCTTCTAGCAGCAGCGGGTCCAAGACTTCGACCTCGAAGCCGAGAGCCTCCAAGTCCACTTCCGGAAAGTCGTCTTCAAGCTCGAACTCTTCTGTAGAACCAACAACTCTTTCAGGCAAGCTCTGGGAGGGGGTAGGTTCGAATCGGATCCACCCATAACCCGGAAAGAACAGCTCAGGCCAGGAGTGAGCATGCTCGGCCCTAACCTCGTAAAGGCCAGTCTCCTGGTTGAAGTTACCCGTATTATAGCCACTAACCACTCTCGAAGGAATGCCCACAGCGCGGGCCATTACAGCCATGGCCGAAGCAAAGTAATCGCAGTAGCCTGCTCTGGTCGTGAAGAGGAACCAGTCGACTGCATCCCTATGTGGAGGTGGCTCGGGCACTGTGGACTCATACCTTAGCCCACGTAGATACTGCTCTATCGCTAATGCGGCGTCGTATCGAGTATCGGCTCCCCTTGTGATCCTCCTAGCCTGGCTCACAACACGACGCAAAGAGCGCTCGGGTAGCTCTAGGTACCGTTGGGTCCACTCAGGATACTCAGCATCGGCCTGGCGCAACTGGGTTTGCGAGGCCACAGATATAGATGAAATGACGCCATATTGCTGGCCTTGCCGCAGCGGGACGATGGTTTTGATAGCTTCAATATCTTCGAGAGTCTCGAAATGCTCGGCAAATACAGGCATACCAAACCTTACCGGCGATCCGGTGGCGTAGATGAGCCTAGTCCGGCCGCCGAGCCATTTGAATCTTTGCTCCACCTCCTGGCGCCCGCGATAGAGATAGGCGGAGGAGCTCAATTTTTGATCGCCAGCGTCCAAACGAGTAACCTTATCAGCCGTGCTCAACCATCCCTGGCCGGTGTACTTGTCGTAAGCCTGAGCCCCCCAATAACCCGGTTTAGGGGATGCCACCAGCATCACCGGCTCGGTGCCCAGCTCCACAACCCCTCCAAGGGCTAAGCTTCTCCCGAAACGATCATCCTCCGTTCTCGAAGCAGAGGGTGAAGCCACGGCGAAAAGTCGGTCGAATTCGGACTGAAATCCCTCCCAGGGCTCCAACCAACGGTACCAATTTTCCGCTACGACAGCGTTCACATGCCCTACAGGCATAGCCCAACCCAAGAGCATGACGGCTATAGACAGGAGAACCCCTCCTCTAAGAAGCCGCCAACGCCACTCGGGTGTGTACCCAGCGCCAACCCGCTCCCAGTCTTTCTCCTTCTCGTATGCCGTTAATCTAAGTAAAAGGAGCATCGACGCCAGGAGGTAGACGACGAAGAATAGCCCCGGATCGCTCTCCAGATAGGACAGGTTCACCAAAAGGACGGACCCGCACAACACCATAGGTGGCCAGGGGTTGTGCCGCCGGAAGATAAACCAGGCCGTTAGATACCCCAGGAACCAGGCTAGCAGAGCCATTAGGAGGGCGAACAGCATCGTATCGTTACTGATACCGCCCCCGAAGACGATTTCAAACCAGACCCGGATCCGGTCCCACAACCATAGGATTCTCTCACCCCAAGGGGCTCCCTGAGGCATCTTAGCGAAAAGAGTTGCTACGACTAGCAGCCCAATCTCCACTGAAAAGAGGTGAGCCACAGGCCAGCGTACCGGCAGCTTAGCCAGCACGGTACCCAACAGGAGCGAGACAAAAGCCAACCATGGCACCACCCAGAGATCTTCCACCCAATCCGCAGAAGCGAGCGATAGAGCCGGGCAGAGGGTAATAGCCATGGAAAGGAGGAGAGTAAGCCAGCCTTCTCTTGGGCCGGAGATCAAACGAGACAACAGCCGATCTCCCCCAACTTCAACAACGTACTATCTTCCATTTTGTTACAACCCATTCCCCCATAATTGTCATCCCGAGCGTCGAGCGAGAGAGCCGCTCGCGCCCTTCTAACCTACGAGGAGGTGCTTCGACAGGCTCAGCATGACAAAATGGGTAGCTTCAGCATGAGCATTAGTTAACATTATTATTTGAAAAAGTCCCCGCCAGGGTGTGAGCCAGGTCGTCGCCTTTTCGTATCAGGTATGTAGGCACGCCGTGGGCCTGAAGTAAGCCTGCCAGCGGGAGAGATGGCTGCATGTTGCCGAAGCTCTGAGCTTCGAGCAGCACTGCCACCACCGCTAACCCTCTGGCCTGTAGCAATTGCCAGGCCGCCAGAGCGCTCTCATCGACATCAGGGGTGATGATCACAACCACGGCGCCACGGGTAAATCGTACCCCTTCGGATGCCACAAGCTCCTCGATGGGTGCGGTGCTGCTCGAGTGAATCACCGCCAACAGCTCCAGCAGCTTGTGAAGTTGCCTGTTTCCCCTATCCGCCACGATCGTGTGCCCCTGAGTAACCAGTCCTACCTCCCGATGCTGATCCAAAAAGTAGTTGGCCAGAGTAGCCGCCACTACCACGCCCCACTCCTCAGTGGAATCCTGGTCCGAGCCGACCTGTACGGTCCGGTTGAGATCCAACACCAGCCAGCTTTCCGATAGGGGATCCAGGTCGAATTCCTTCACCATCAATCGCCGCAGCCGCGCTGAACTGAGCCAATGGATCTGCCGCACAGCATCTCCGGGTCGATACTCTCTCACTCCGGATGAGTTGGGCGTAGTGACGTAGGCTCGCTGGCCCTGGACAGATCCTCCCGGCAAATCGCCCGGCAATTGTCCAAAGGAGACGAGGGGAACCACGGCGGGATACACGATCACTCTACCGCCAACTTTCAGCTTTCGGCGCCTCTTGAATAGCCCAAAGGGGTCGCCGCTTATCAGCGACATCGGTCCAATAGTGAACTCACCTCTTTTTGGACAAGGGGTTGTCAATGTGAGAATACGCTTCTCATGGCTCCCCAAAGCCAGCGCCCCGTTTCCACGCCGACCAAGCAGGGTGGATTCGTCCCTGATCTCCAGCCACAGTTTGGGTATCCAACTGCTGTTTTGAATGGTGAGGATCTCCTCCACCTGGCCTCCAACCTGAACGCGGGGCGTTTTCAGTTCGTAGCTTACCTGAGTCCATCGGACGTTAACCCAGCTCCAAAGGAGGGAGAGCAGGAGGGTTGCGGCCATAGTATAGAAAAGACGATACATAGTCTCCCAACCGCTGCTTAGAGCAACGGCTAGAACGACTATGGTTAACCCGATAATGGAGGCTGCTTTCACCGTTTCATCACTACGCTTACTTTGGCGCCTGGAACGGGGATGGTATCAAGGATCTCGTGAATCACCGAGGTGGCATTTACGTTGTTAATGCGGGCGGAAGGGGTTACCATTATCCGATGCGCCAAAACCGGCTCCGCTAATGTCTTTATATCGTCTGGGGTAACGTAGTCACGCCCATTCAACAGCGCCAGTGCCTGTGATGCTCGGAAGAGAGCAAGGGAGCCTCTGGGGCTAGCCCCCAGGTAAACGTCCGGGTGAGAGCGTGTGGCGGAGACTATATCGACGATGTAGCCTCGCAGCGACGGCACAAGCGAGACCCCCCTCACCAGCCTCTGGATCTCCAGTAGGTCATCGGCAGTCGCTACTTGAGATATCGCATCGATGGGGTGAGAGCGCTGCTGTCGATCCAGGATCTCCATCTCGTCATCGCGTTTCGGATATCCCAGCCGAACGCGCAGAAGGAAGCGATCGAGCTGCGCTTCGGGCAAGGGAAAGGTGCCCTCATATTCGATGGGGTTTTGGGTGGCCATAACCATAAATGGCCTTGGGATGGTGTAAGTGATACCATCCACGGTGATCTGTCGTTCTTCCATCGCCTCGAGCAGGCTGGCCTGGGTTTTTGGGGTCGCCCGGTTGATCTCGTCTGAGAGAACGATCTGAGCCATTACCGGCCCCGGCCGGAACTCGAACTCCCCGGACTTCTGGTTGAAGATGGATACTCCCGTAACATCGCTCGGCAACAGGTCGGGCGTGAACTGGATACGCTTGAAGCTGCAGCCTATGCTTCGGGAAAGAGACTTGGCGAGGACGGTCTTCCCGACCCCAGGTACATCCTCTAACAGCACGTGCCCCTCGCACATCAGGGCAATTAACGCTAACTCCACCTCGGCGCGTTTGCCGACAACCACCTTCTCTACATTCGCAAGAATACCTTGCAACACAGCATTCGCTTCGGCCACTCTATTCACTCCACTACCCGGTGAAGAGCGGCAGCTTGCCGCCCTATCCCCACAACGACCGTCTCTAGGAATCAAAAAAGCTTCCCGTCACTCGGAAGAGCAAACGGAAAGCCCGAAGCACTCTATCCAGAACCCGCCTCTAACTGCATCGTTACGTAAGTTTCTGACGTAGGGCGGGGGTTTTCCCCTGCTCTACGTCGTGAACGAGATTAACGGTAGGGGATAAACAGCTACCCTACTTAAGGAACGACGCACTAACTAGGCCTTAGGCTCAGAGTGTCGCAACCTCCGCTACCTCTGAGCTCTCGCTGAGCCCACATCTCCTCAATGCAAAAGATGTTCCAAATGCAAGGCCATTATAAAATAAATAATAGGAAAAGCAAAAGCCCCTGAGCGCATGCGCTCAGGGGCTTTTGCTTTTCCTATTTCGTTTAAGAGAGAGGAGTCGAGCCGTTTCCGGTCGGTTGTTCTTCCTCCACCGCTTCAACAACCACTGTTT
>JBMNNU010000140.1:0-8258 GCA_050942695.1 Chloroflexota bacterium | reverse complement strand
AGCGTTCACTTAACCCCCCATTTTGGTCCTGAGTCCTTGTGCCTGTTGCTTGTTGCCTGCTGTTTTATTGTTCAGCGCTGGTTACGATTGTATGGATGGTTCCGTCGGCTACCCGTATATTCAACTCATCTCCTTCCTCGACACTCCGGTAACTTTTCACCAGTGCCCCGCTCTTTCTATCGAGGCAGAGGCAATAGCCGCGTTCCAGAGTTAGGAGCGGACTGAGGGTTCGAAGTCGCTCTGTTCTGCCCTTAAGCTGTTCCCTCGTTACTTGGAGACGGTGTGCCAGCAGCCTGTGCCCGTGAGTGATAGCTTCATCGACCTCTCGGCGATATTGATCGATCCTGCTGGCCGGAGAATGGCGCTCCAATCTCGCCCTGCACCGCTCGATATCGTTGGACAGCGTATCCAAGCGATCCTGCATAGTTACCATCAGTCGGCGCCTCATCTCAGCAAGCTGCATCCGGCAGTCTATCAGGTTTGGAGTTATCAATTCTGCGGCTGCCGAAGGTGTCGGCGCTCGCAGGTCGGCTACGAAATCGGCGATGGTGTAATCTGTCTCGTGGCCAATGGCAGACACGACCGGTACGGTCGATGCGAATATCGCTCGAGCAAGCCCCTCATGGTTGAATGCAGAGAGGTCTTCCATCGATCCACCGCCTCTTGCGATGACTATCAGGTCGAGAGGGCGGTAGCTGTCATGGTAGCGATTTAGCTCGTTGATCGCTGCGATGATCTCACTGGGAGCGGTATCACCCTGAACGGAAGCAGGCGCAACTAGAATCTCGACCATAGGGTATCTGCGACTGATAATATTCAAAAAGTCGTGGATTACTGCCCCAGTAGGTGATGTTACGAGGCCGATGCGAGATGGGTATTTGGGTAAATGCCGCTTGCGCTCGACCGCAAAAAGCCCTTCAGCTTCCAGCTTCGCTCTTAGCGCTTCGAATTGCAGATACAATAGCCCAACCCCTTCGGGCTGAAGAGCGTCAACGTAGAGTTGGCAACTACCCTGGGCTTCGTAGAAGGAAACTCGACCGTGGGCTAATACGCTCAAACCGTTGTTGAGTTCCACCTGCAACCTTCGCTGCGAGCTTCGGAAAAATGCACAGCGAAGCTGGGACTGGGCGTCTTTCAGGGTGAAGTAGATGTGGCCGGATGGAGAGCGAGAGAGGTTGGAGATCTCTCCATGAATCCAGATATCGGCCAGCGCCTCATCATAATCCATCAACTGCTTAATATATCTCGTAACCTGGCCGACCTCGAATATCTGCAAAACGAACCCCTTTGCTATTAGCTTTCAGCCGTCAGCTTTTAGCAGTAAGCAACCAACGCGATTATTCAACAGAGCGAGGAGTTTTCGCGCTCTGGACAGGCGTTAATCAAGCTAATGGGATTAGAATGCCGGGCGATACTATCACTTAAAGCTGAAAGCGGATGGCTGAAAGCTAATAGCTAAATCTTAAGGCTAACGAGCGGTTGGCCGTATTCCACCGGTTGCCCATTTTCCGCGAGAAAGCTCTCGATAATCCCTTCGTAGGGGGAGTGGACGGCGTGCGGGACGTTTACGACCTGGATAAAGCCAATTACATCCCCGACCATCACCTTATCTCCGGCATCAACTTTAGGCGGTCCGGAGTGTTTCTCCGATCGAAAGAATAACCCAACGGCTGAAGCCGGAATTACAGCCTGTTCAGCGGCCTTTTCTCCCTGGCGATGCAGAGCTTCAGCTTCCTGCGTAATTTGCGGTGTATCTGTCTGCAATACCCTCTTGAGGGAGACCTTGCAATCATCTTGCTCGATCTCACACTCCTCGATGTCGCTATGCGCCAGCAACTCCATCAATCTGGCGATCTGATCGCTCCCGATCCCATCGAGGTTAAACTGCAGAGACATTATCCAACTCGCTCCAGGTACTCTCCGGTGCGCGTATCTACACGGATCGTCTCGCCCTGGTTGACGAACAGCGGCACCTGCACAACTAGCCCGGTTTCCACCGTCGCTGGCTTCGTCCCGCCAGTGGCGGTGTCCCCCCTGAAGCCAGGTTCGGTATGTACCACCTGCAGGTCGACGGTAATTGGCATCTCTACACCGATCGGTTCGTCGTTGTAGCTAAGCAATTCAAGGTTGTTGTTCTCTTTGAGATAGTTGATAGCGTCACCCAATTGTTCCTTGGTGAGCGCTATCTGGTCGAAGCTCTCCGTATCCATGAAATGATACAGGTCGTTGTCGCTATACAGGTATTGTACGGTCCTGTGTTCAAGCCGGACCCGCTGGAACTTCTCTGTTGCCTGGAAGCTCCGGTCAACGATAGATCCCGAACGCACGTTTCGCAGCTTCAACCTCACCTGGGCGCGTCCCCGGCCCATCTTGATGTGTTGGAATTCGACAACCTGATACAACTGGTTGTCCAGCTCTATGATGATCCCCCTCCTGAGCTCACCTACGTTTATCAATCCTTATACCTCCACTGATTGCATCTGCTTTGGTGAACGAGTCAACACGACAGGTCTGCCATCTTGCAGCGTTACTAAATCTTCGATTCTTATCCCTCCCCAACCGGGGAGGTAGATACCGGGTTCGACGCTGAATACCATACCGTCTTCGAGGACGTTCTCCGCTGTTCGCCTCAATCTGGGCAATTCATGTATCTCTAGCCCGACACCGTGGCCTGTGGAATGAACGAAGAACTCTCCATAACCTGCTTCTTCGATAACCTTCCTGGCGAAGGAATCGGCCTTGATTCCGGTCATCCCCGATCGGACCCTTTTCTCTACTCTGGTCTGAGCTTCGAGCACTATACTGTACAGCTTTTTGAATTGATCGTCTGCTTTTCCGAGGACTATGGTTCGAGTGATATCGGAACAATAGCCTCTCACCCTGGCGCCCCAGTCCATGATTACCGGCTCGTTTGCCTGGATAGCCCGATCACTAGGCTGGTGGTGGGGCTTGGATGCGTTGGGACCCGATGCTACGATGGTGTCGAAAGCCACCCCCTCGGAACCATGTTTTCGCAGATAAGATTCGATCTCCCACGCAACTTCCCTCTCAGTGAGACCTGGCTCGATCATCCCGAGGATGTGGGCGAAGGCTGAGTCTGCCAGGATCACAGCCTCCTCGATGGCTTCCAGTTCTCGCTCATCCTTGACAGCCCGCAGGGTATCAACCACATCGTAACTTGGTACAAGTATGGAGTTCGGGTCCAAGACACCCGCCACCTCCTCGTACACACGATAGGTTAGGTGATTTCCCTCGAAGGCGATCCTAGGCAGATGCATCTCTGGTAGAAGCTGAGCTAGCGTGTCGTGAAACCTGTTTTCGATGAGCACTGCCTCGTATCCGGTTGTCTCCTGAGCTGCCTGCTCGATAGTCCTGCCGTCTGTGAAGAGCAAAGCTCTGGATTGCGTGATCAAGAGATAGCCTGCGGAATCCATAGGTGGATTGTCTTGGCCTGTGAAGCCGCTCAGGTAACGTCTGGACTCGGGTTGTGAGATCAGGAAAGCATCCAGACTCAACCTGCCCATTATCTGGCGGAGCTTAGTAATCCGGCCTTCCGTAGACATATTGATTTTTCCTTTCGAGCCCTCACCCCGACCCTCTTCCCAAGGGGGTAGCTTAGTTCCCTCTCCCCGCCGGAGACCCGAGTCCCCTCTCCCGCCGCGGCGGGAGAGGGGGTTTTATTAGACCCCTTCCATTGATGGAGATGGGGCACAATGTTTACGCAGTGCGGCGTTTGCCGGCACGGACAGGTTTAGCCTCGGTTTTTTTTGTACGTCGCGCGGATGCCGCCTCCTCTTCGGCGCCGGCACCATCGGAAGCCTCGGCAGGTCCACATCGGATGCACTTGGGCTCGCCCTTTCCGACCTCTACCATCAATCCACCACACTGGGGACATGGTTTCGGAACTGGGCGTTGCCAGGATGTCCATTTACACTCTGGATACCGGCTGCAGCCGTAGAAGGTGCGTCGCTTTTTGGTCTGTCTCTCGACCAGCTCCGCCCCACATTCGGGGCATGCCACACCTATCTTCTTTAGCAGAGGTTTCGCGTTTCGGCACTCAGGGAATCCACTGCACCCAATGAACTTGCCAAACCGGCCCATCCGTATCACCATCTGGCGACCGCACTTCTCGCAAACCTCGTCGGTGGGCTCGGGCTCAATCTTCACCCGCTCTATGCTTTCGCCGGCCTTCTCAATCTCTTCATGGAAGGGGCCGTAGAAGTCTCGGATCACTGGCACCCACTCCCGTTCGCCGGATGCGACGTCGTCCAGCTTCTCTTCCATGTTGGCGGTGAAGTCCACGTCGATCACATCCGGGAAATTCTCCACCAGCAGGTCGTTGACCAGTCGGCCCAACTCCGTCGGCTGCAACCGCTTCTCTACCCTCTCCACGTAGCCTCTTTCTTGAATGGTGGACAGTATGGGCGCGTAGGTGCTTGGGCGGCCTATACCCTTCTCCTCCAGTGCCTTCACCAGAGTCGCCTCCGAGTATCTTGGCGGCGGCTGAGTAAAGTGCTGATCGCTGAGCAGCTTGATCAGATTCAGATCCTCGCCTTGTGCCAGATCCGGCAACGGCTTCTGGGCGTCCTCGTCCTGCCCATCGTCGTCCCTGCCCTCACGGTAAAGGGACAGGAAGCCGGGAAAGACTACCAAAGACCCGTTCGCACGGAACAGGTAGTCGCCCTTGGTTTGAACCCCTTGTGCCGCAACGTCGACGGTGGTGACCTCGTATCGAGCTGAGGCCATCTGGCAGGCCACGAACCGCTTCCAAATCAGGTCGTACAGCTTGAACTGATCTGTTGTTAGGTGCTGCTTGATCCTCGCCGGCTCTCGAAACACCGATGTGGGGCGGATAGCCTCGTGGGCTTCCTGCGCAAGCTTGCTTTTCGCTCGGTAGGCTCTTGGCGCCTCCGGAACGTTCTCAACGCCATATTTTTCCCCGATGAATCTGCGTACCTCGTGGATAGCTGTCTCAGCTATCTGTGTCGAATCGGTTCTCATATAGGTGATAAGGCCGACTTCTCCATCAGCCCCCACATCTAATCCCTCGTAGAGCTGTTGAGCGACTGCCATAGTCCGCTTAGCGGTGAAGCCCAGCTTGCGCCCAGCCTCTTGCTGCAGAGTGCTGGTTGTGAAGGGCGGAGCAGGTGCGCGAGTTTGCTCCTTAACGCGCACATCGGCAACCTGGTAGGATGCTTGCTTCAGGTCGGCCAAAACGTTTTCCGCATCCTCCTCATTGGCCAGTTCAGGTTTCTTCCCCATGGCCTGCACCAAGGCAGCCTTAAAAATAGAACGTTTACCCCTGGCGCCTTTGCCTGGTTTTTTGGCGAGTTCGGCTTCCACGGTCCAGTACTCGACTGGGTTGAAGCTCTCGATCTCCCTCTCGCGCTCCACCACGAGCCGGACTGCTACAGACTGTACCCGTCCGGCGGATAACCCCCTTCGCACCTTCTTCCACAGAAGGGGGCTCAGGTTGTAGCCAACCAACCTGTCCAGAATGCGCCGCGCTTGCTGTGCCTCCACCCGCTTCATGTCGATGAGCCGCGGGGACTTCACAGCGCGCAAGATGGCTTCCTTGGTGATTTCGTGGAACTCTATGCGGCGAACCGGCTTGGAGTCGGCGCCGATTGCCGTTGCCAGGTGCCATGCTATCGCCTCACCTTCACGATCAGGGTCTGTGGCGAGGTAAATGGCTTGAGACTCCTTAGCTCGCTCCTTCAGTTCCTTAACGATCTTGCTCTTGTCCCTAGGGATTACGTATTTGGGGGCGAAGTCGTGCTCTGGGTCGACGCCCAGGGCACTCTTCGGCAGATCCCGCACGTGTCCCATGCTGGCATCGACATGGAAGTCCCTGCCCAGGAATTTCTGAATGGTCCTGGCCTTAGCAGGGGATTCAACTATCACTAAATTCTTCGCCAATTCCCCTATCCTCTCACGTAGTTCATTCCGCCGGCCTGTCGAGCCAACCCCTTCAGCTCCAGCATCGTAAGGGCGCTGGATACCGTCGAAATCGGTAAACAGGCGGCGCGCCGGATCTCATCAATGTGGAGCGGCTCGTGGCTAAGGCAACGAAGCACGGCTACCTCCGACTCCGACTCCGGAATCGCTTTACGAGCCGTGCTGTGCTGAACGGCCGACTCCAATTTTAACCCCTCCAAGAGGTCCTCCATCCCGCAGATCGGTTTAGCCCCCTCGGAGATCAGACGATTTGGCCCGCGGCTCGCAGGGCTGAAAATATTCCCCGGCACCGCATAGACCTCTCTCCCCTGTTCCAGCGCGAACTCGGCGGTTATTAAAGCTCCACTAGCCTCCCCAGCTTCCACTATTAACGAAGCAAGGGATAGACCAGAGATGATCCTGTTTCGGCGAGGGAAGTTGATACCGTCGGGCTGGGTACCCAAGGGAAATTCACTCACCAGAGCACCGCGCTCCGCGATCTCGGCAGCCAACCTCCGATTCTCGCTAGGATAAATTATATCAAGTCCGCTGCCCAGAACGGCGATGGTGCGACCTCCACCATCTAGGGCTGCTCTGTGGGCAAAGGTATCGATCCCTTTCGCCAGCCCGCTGACCACGGTGACCCCATTATCCACCAGGCCTCTGGCGAAGATTTCTGCCGCTTGGCGCCCGTAGGCTGTAGGGCGCCGAGTGCCCACAATGGCGACGGACAGCTCATCGTCGAGGCTTATGCTCCCTTTAACATAGAGAATCGGCGGAGGGTCGGCGATGTTCTGCAAAGGGCGGGGATACTCCCCGTCTTCTAGGGTAACGACCTGGACCCCCAATCGCCGTAGCTTCTCCATCTCTCGCCCCAGATCTATTTGGCCACGAACGCTGACGAGAGACTCTACAACCCGCCTGTCCAACCCCGCATCAGCCAGTTGGGTAGGCCGAGCTTTCCAGGCTACCTCGGGGCTGCCGAGCTTTTCCATCAAACGCCGAAACTTCGCCGGGCCGATACCCGGAACCAAGCTTAGCCCAACCCAGAACGCTTTTTGGTCCACCGCCGACACCTCCGGTGGATATTTTTCGTTATGAAAGCGATGTTAATGCCTTATTGATACCCAAGCG
Organism: Chloroflexota bacterium; assembly: GCA_050942695.1. GTDB lineage: Bacteria > Chloroflexota > UBA6077 > UBA6077 > UBA6077 > JBMNNU01. The sequence continues at coordinate 1,187 of JBMNNU010000140.1, read as the reverse complement.
CGGGCGGTTGGCAATTCTAGCATAGCCCATTATCTAACACAAAAGGAAGATGATCGAACGGGTTGTAGCTATCAGTTAATACGCTGTAGAATTGGATGCTGTTCGGTGCCATTTTAATGAGAGCGAGCGCCCCTAGATAGTACGGCTCACTATTGAATCGATGACAAAGAATTGGCCTAGCAATACCAACAATGGCGAGTATATCGGTTTCGAAATCGTTTCGGATGTAAAAAAAATCCGCGATCCAAATATCGCAAATATTCTCTTCCTGGGCGATAACCTCACGTTAATGCGCTCTCTTCCCGGCGAAAGCATAGACCTGATTTACGCTGATCCCCCCTTCTTCTCCGGCCGTAATTACCAATTAGAGGGCAATGGCGAGGAAAACTCACCTTCGTTTAGAGACATCTGGCCAGAAGGGATAACCGGATATCTAGCTTGGCTGGTGGAGCGCCTCCGTGAGATGAAACGGCTTCTGAAGCCCACAGGCAGCATGTTCCTTCACCTGGACTGGCACGCTGTCCACTACGTCAAGGTGGAGATGGATAGGATCTTCGGGTACGATCATCTCCAAAACGAGATAATCTGGTCCTACCGCTCCGGAGGAGGGAGCCGCAGGCGATATGGACGGAAACATGACACTCTCCTCTGGTACACAGCGAGTCTGGATGGCTACGTATTCAATGTGGAAGAGGCTCGAGTCCCATACGATGCCGTCATTGCCCCATCGAGACAGAAGCTGTTCCACGAGGGTGGCAAGGTGGCGGGCAGCGTTTGGGATATCTCACGCCCCCCGAATCATTCGGCGGAGTGGACTGGCTATCCCACTCAGAAGCCAGAAATTTTGTTGGAGCGCATCGTAAAGGTCCACACTATCCCCGGCCAGGTGGTAGCCGACTTCTTCTGCGGCTCTGGGACAACACCAGCCGTAGCCCAGCGGCTAGGGCGGCGCTGGATAGCGTGTGATTGCTCTTCTGCTGCGATAGAAGTAGCCGCAAATCGTTTGGCTCGAATCAGGCAACGAACGATCTCCGTAAACCTTCCCTCCCCTGATTTTGTCATCGAGCGCTAGCCTGCAACAAAACCGACCCTGAAAGATAGTCCGAATGGATGGCCCGTATTGCGGTTCATAGCGAGGCACGCGCAGGTTGCAGCCTGCGGCTACATTTGGGGAAGGGAGAGGCGCC
>JBMNNU010000139.1:0-8311 GCA_050942695.1 Chloroflexota bacterium | reverse complement strand
AGGGCTCCGGCCATCACACGAAGGCTGCTGGATGGGTGAATCGCCAGGTAGTGATCCATGTTCTCCGGCAGATCCAGGCGCCTGAGGGCTTCGGGGTTTGCAGTTGCCAAACTGGATTTGGGCGCCAAGTTAAGCAGCAATGGGACATGCCCGAAGGTAAGAGATAGGTCCAGCAGGGCAACGTTACCCCGCTGGGATCTAGCCATCGCCACAGCCAGATTAACTGCAAAGGTCGACTTACCTACCCCTCCCTTAGGGCTGAAGATGGTGATAACCTTCCCACCGGTTGCATGGCTGCCTAACGCCAAATCGAGGTGATCGTCGTAGCTGGCCGACGGCCGGCTATCCGGGAGCGCGGACAGGGCATCCTGGCATCTATCGATGTCGCCTTGATCAGCCGATCGGCTATCAACACAAGCCGCTGACACCTGATCCGGTAACGGAGGATGCTCGGAAACCGGTGGCGCAGGGGGAGGTACCGGCGCCTGAGGAACAGCAGGTGGCTGGGGTTTCGGCGTTGGTGAGGAGGCTGCCTGTTCTCCGTGTGTCAATGGCTGCTGCTTTCTTTCTGCCTTCCGTTGAGCGATGACCTTCATCATCTGGAGCATGGCTGGAATGTTCTGCCCCAGAAAAGCGTCGAGATCGGTTTTCTCCAGCACCAGCAACCTGGTATCCGTCACCGCCTGAACGGTGAATGGGCACCTCTCTCCGATGAGAAGACCCATTTCGCCAAAGTGATGCCCCTGGCAAAAGGAGGCAACCAGCTTTTCAGTACCATCAGCATCAAGCACCGTTCCATTCAACTGCCCAGACAGGACGTAGTACAGCGCATTCCCCGCGTCTCCTTGCCGAAAGATGATAGTGTCGCTGCAGACGTTCTGCTCCTTCATTAAACCGGCGATACTGTGCCGATCTTCCTCAGATAACTGGGCGAAAATGTCTAATTGGTCCAAAATGTCGGCGTATCTCACCTTCACCTCCAGCACGGCACGCGATTCTGATGATCCACCTACAACTAGCAACGAGGCTCATCCTACGTCGTTACACAGTATGCGGTAGCGTCGCATAAATGTTATTATCAACCCAAGGGTAGTGAGGATGGTCCCATAACAGCCTGCTTGATGCCCCAATCTGATAGGTAAATAGCAAGTGAAGCTGCTGGCCAGTACGCTCGTAATGCTATCCATACCGGTACTAGCTATCGGCCTGTGGGCCTACAGGTCCAGGCTGGGCTATCTCAAAAACCGGATAGGTATGGCGATCAAGCTACTGGGTGCGGTCTACCTGGCAAGCATTGCCTACCAACTGATTAACTTCGATATGGATCACTACCAGTTGAAGGTAGCCGCGATCTCTCTGGCATTCTTCGCCGGTATCTGGGTTATTGCGTGGTTCATAACTCGCTCTATGACAACAAAGGGCTAATAAGGTATTCTTGACAGCCAATCAGGCAACCATAAAGGCAAAAATCAGCTCTTTTTTGGTCGGATATTCCGGCATTAACATCGTATCATCATCTTCTGTAGGCTTGATCGGGCGAGTGTTTTCAGGTTAAGATAAAATAAGATAAGATAAGATTAAACTTAGTTAATTATCGATTACCCACCCACCAGCTTGGATGCAAAATGATCGCATTCTTACCGCAAGTTGGGGTGGTGCGTAACATGCAGATCAGCCTCAACGTGCCTGCTTGCGTGCCGCCACTGGAAAGGAGGTAGGTTGAAGCTAAAAGAGACAGTATTAGAGGTGGTTTATGGGATACTCCCCATAACCGTACTCATCACCCTGCTGCAAATTACCATCATCCAGATGCCGTGGCAGCATTATTTCGATTTCCTGGGCGGCGCCCTTCTTGTAACCTGCGGACTTATCCTGTTCCTTCTAGGCGTGAACATCGGTCTTGTGAACACGGGTGAGGCCATCGGATCTGCAATAGCAACTAGCGGCAGTCTGAGGCTCATTCTGGCGTTCGGATTCATGACAGGCTTCGCGGTCACGGTTCCGGAGCCCGACGTCCAGGTGCTCGCCCTCCAAGTGCGCAATGTCTCGCAAGGCGACTTAAACGACGTGCTCCTAGTGGCGCTGATTGCCCTGGGTGTCGGGGCGTTCACAGCCATCGCTCTCCTCAAGATCTTCATCAACATATCCATCTACTATTTCCTGGCGATTGGGTATGCCATCGCCTTGATCGCCATTCTGTTCTCCTCTCCCGAATATGTGGCTATAGCATTCGATGCGGGAGGGGTTACCACCGGCTCGCTGACGGTGCCCTTCATACTTTCATTGGGAGTTGGCGTCGCAGCCGTCACCGCAAGGTCTTCATCATCAAGCGGTTTCGGGATTCTGGGTCTGGCCTCCTTAGGCCCGGTGCTCTCGGTGCTGTTGCTAGGAATACTCAACAGATGACTATAGGCCTTTTTCACGGGTATTTCGATGTTATCAGGAGCAGCTTACTCGCGCTGTTACCGCTACTGGCGATTCTTGCAGTATCGCAGGTTACAATCTTAAAGCTGCCTCTAAGGCGGCTTCTACAGATGACGGCAGGGATACTGATTGCGTTCATCGGATTAACGCTGTTCTTGCAGGGGGTCAATATCGGATTCATACCCGTCGGCGCACTCATGGGTTACCAGCTTGCCGACCTCTCGTATAACTGGATCCTGCTGCCAATCGGTTTCCTCATGGGCTTTGCTATCACCATGGCGGAGCCCGCCGTGCATGTGCTGGTACAGCAAATCGAAAGGGTATCCAGCGGCTCGATCCCAAGAAAAAGCCTGCTCTTGGTCCTGTCCACCGGTGTTGCGCTCTCGATTACCCTGGCAATGCTTAGACTGCTTCTAGACATCTCTCTCTGGTATTTCATCGTCCCAGGGTACCTGACTGTAATCATTCTAGCGCGATTCGTGCGGCCTGACTTCGTCGCGATCGCCTTCGACTCAGGAGGTGTGGCAACTGGCACTATGACAGCAACCGTCATGCTCTCTCTTGCCATAGGGGTTGCCACAAGGCTAGATAACACTAATCCATTGCTAGACGGCTTTGGTATAATAGCACTCGTCGCACTAACGCCCATTCTCCTGGTCTTAGTCGTAGGATTCATCCTAAGCAGGCAGGAGCAAGATGTGCCGGAGGAAGACCCAGATCCTGTCGATGAGCTTAAAACAACAACTAATTCCTGGGTAAAGGATGTATGAACTGCAACAAGATAGCACTTCAACTCATCGTCACAATTGTGCGTAAAGGCAAAGCTGAAACCGTCATGGATGCTGCAAGGCAAGCTGGTGCGGAAGGTGGAACAATACTAAACGGCAGGGGAACTGGGATACACGAGAAAGCCAGTATACTCGGAATGGCGATTGAACCCGAGAAGGAGATCGTGCTGATTTTAACACCGAAGGCCAAAGTGCAGCGAATATTGGAGTCCATAGGCAACAGCATCGAGATCGAGAAGCCCGGTCGAGGATTAGCCTTCGTCATCGATGTGGAGAAAGTGATAGGCATCTGCCATAACCTGGACTAATTTTTTATTGTTGAACCGACCACTCGAAATACCATCAGATCGTGTTGCGCGCGCTCGCGCTGCTCGAATATGTGCCCCGCAACGATCCCCAAATGGATACTCCCACTGCGGCGCCTATGTCTATGGAGGTAACGGGCTGTGAAAGCATCTTGGATTGAGGGCACCGGACGACCTACTGGCCGACCAATTGTAATGGGAACCAGAGGAATGGTCTCCGCCGGACACCCCCTTGCTGCTCAGGCTGGGCTCAATGTGCTCATGGAGGGAGGGAATGTGGTTGACGCCGCCATAGCATCCTCTGCTGTGCTGTGCGTGATAAGACCCCACATGACCTCTATCGGCGGCGACCTTTTTTGCTTGATCTATCTGGCCAAGGAGGGGCGGGTCGTTGCAATCAATGCCAGCGGTCCGGCGCCAAAAAATGCGACAATCGAGTTTTTCCGCAATCGCGGTATGCGCTATATCCCTATGGACGGCCCACTAGCTGTGGAAACCCCAGGTTGTGTGGCTGGATGGCAAATGGCGCTCGATCACTTCGGAACCATGCCTCTATCACACGTCCTGGCACAAGCCGTGGAGTTCGCAGATCGGGGTGCTCCAGTCTCTCTCTATCTATCCAAGGCGCTGGCGGAAAGAGCTCAGCAACTCAACAAATACCAACAATGGGTCAACACCTTTCTACCGGAAGGAAGACCTTATCGACAGGGCGAGATACTGAAGCAGCCGAACCTAGCGCGCACCCTGCGAATACTGCAGGAGGGTGGCGCCGACGCATACTACCGCGGCCCAATAGCGGAAGCTATTGCCGACGCCATGGAACAGGAGGGAGGGCTGCTATCCAGAGATGACCTGGCAGGATACGAGGCTGAGTTGCTGGATCCTATTCAGGTAGATTACCGGGGTTACACTGTCTACGAGCAACCTCCGGTTTCCCAAGGCCACATCCTTTTGCAGCAGTTGGCGCTCGCGGAAGGCTTCGACCTGGCGAGTATGGGCGCGCAATCGGCGGAAGCCATCCACCTGATGGTGGAATGTAAGAAACTGGCCTTTGCCGATAGGCTCAGGTACCTCGGAGACCCTGCTCATATCAAAATCCCGATGGACGAGCTTCTATCCAAAGAATACGCATCACAACGGCGGAAAAAGGTCGATCCAGACCGCGCGATTGTGGCTGCCGCTCCCGGTATCGTAGCTTCGACAGGCTCAGATACAACCTACCACTGCGTCATCGATGCCGAGGGCAACGCTGTCTCGATGATCCAGAGTATCTACAATTCATTCGGATCAGGGTTCGTCGCTGGGGATACAGGTATCGTGTTCAACAACCGGCTCTCCGCGTTCTTCCTGGACCCCGCTCACCCGAACGCGCTGGCCCCCGGCAAGCGGACGGCTCACACGCTCAACACCTACATGGTGTTCCGCGACGGCCAGCCATTCCTGGTGGGCGGAACGCCCGGTGCCGACGACCAGGTGCAAGTAAACTTCCAGATCATAAGCAATATCATCGATTTCGGTATGAGCCTGCAGGAGGCGATCGAAGCACCTCGCTGGTCATCTACCCCCGGCACCGTACCCTCTGATATCACAGCCCCCTACGAACTGCGGCTGGAAAACGGCTTCCCGCCTGAGGTGCTGGATGCGCTTCGCAAGAAAGGGCACACGGTTAAGGTAGACCCAACGCTGACCTTTGGGAGCGTAAAGGGCGTGCTGAGAGATCCTGAAACCGGCGTCCTGTGTGGAGGGTCCGACCCAAGGAGGGATGCATACGCGGTCGGGTGGTAACGGTAACGAAATAGGGAGCACAAAGAAGAGGCCCCGATGGATATCGGGGCCTCAATTGTTCGATCTCAGTAAGCCACCCGAGAGGTCTCACATGACCGGTTTTTGCCAGCTTATGACGAGGCTCGTCTGCGGTGGCCTGGCCTCAAGGAGTCGGGTTGCCCCTGAGTCCAAATTTGCCCTGCGCGCGAGTTTGGCGCAGGGCTTTACCCATCAATCTGCCAAACTCCAAACATTTTCTGTACACTCACCGCTTAATCCCTCCTTTCGGTGGATGTCGGTGTATGCGTCCCCAGCGCCAGGATGATAACAGAATATACGGGAATATAAATAATGTCAATACCCCCCTGCGGCATCAGCGAAATGATAAATGATAACCGTTGGCACAGTTACTGCCTTATCTACCTTCGATATCCGCAGCGCCAGTAATACTATGGTAACAATGTACGCCTACCGTAGACCAAGCATTACGAGGACAGCAATTGCGAGAAGACGTATCTGGTATCTCCACCATCAGACGCAAACGACGGAAACATCCCAGCAGGATCCGCACCTCCACAGGGATCGAAGAGATTATCCCCGGCCTCAGCACCTGGACAGCCGAGGACCTGGTAGAAGCAGGAGCATGGGATGAAGAGCTAGCCAAATACACCGACTTTTACGAAGAATACGAGATCGTAACGCCGGAAGAGGACGAATAGGAAGCGTCGGGCGCATGTCGCCCTTCCGGTCTACGGTAAAACCGTGCTACAATTGTTCCGTGATCAACTACTCGCGGCAAAATGTAGAAAGACAGCTTATCGCCGATCAGGCTCTCTGGCGACGAGTCCCCGTAGCCATGGCCGCATTGCTATGGCCGGCAGAGGTAATCATTTTAGGCTGGCACACCGGCTGGTGGATAGGGGCGCTCACCGTGGTCGCCTTAGGGTTCGTATCGGCAGTAATCCCTTCCCGGCTCAAGGTAAATGTCTATCTGATCGACCTTTTGGAGCAGTTCGTCAGATTGCCCTTGGAGATTGGCTGGCTGCTGCTATTCTGGCACCTCTGGATGCGTGAACCCCTTTTCCCTGTTCTAGGACAACCTCTCGTCGGCGCTCTCGCGATAACTGTCTCATTGTGGGCTTTGTCGCGCTTTCTCGCCTTTGTGACGAGGTTAATCGCGCAACAGGCGCCAATGGGGAGACATGCGTGATGCAGCGTCGATACGATGTAGTATTCCTGGACGCTCAAGGGACTCTAATCACCGCACACCCATCTACGGCTGCAGTATACGGCGAGGTATGCGCCAGATTGGGCTACCAGATCGGCCACAAAGAGATAGCATCGGCGATCCGCGCTCTCTGGGCTGAAACCAGGCTTCTCACAGATACCCAAGCCGCCTTCGATACCTCTGATGAGGCCACAAAAGCATGGTGGAAGACCTTCAACAGCAAGCTGTTCCACCGATTGGGGATGAAAAACGGCCTGGAAAGGTTCGTGGATGAGATGTGGATGACCTTCGGGCGACCGGAAACCTACCGCCCTTACCCTGAGGCGCTTGATGTCCTGTTGGAGTTGAAGAAGCGTAGCTACAGGTTGGGTATCGTGTCCAACTGGGATTCCAGGCTTCCCTCGATCTGCGAAACCCATGGGATCAGCGGCCATGTCGATTTTATAGTTGCCTCAGCGGCTGTAGGCGTGGAAAAGCCGGATCGCCGGATATTTGAGATAGCCCTCGACAGGGCTGGGGTTCCGCCCCACCGCGCGATCCATATCGGCGATGACTATGAGGCCGACGTGCTGGGTGCGCGCGGCGCGGGCATCGAAGCATTACATCTCGATCGTGACGGCACAGGTCCTTCAGACAAACAAAAAATCCCGTCGCTGCGCGAACTGCTCAACCTCTTGCCGTAGATTGGCGAAAAGCTATTTCTGAGATACGCTTGCCCATTCCCCACGATCTTACCAGTAGGCATCAACGCGAAATTTTGCTGTTTTTTTATTCGTCGTCGATGAAGCGGTATTTCCGTAGCAGGCGCCCCATTTCGGCTTCAGCTTGAGACATCGACTTCAGGTATTCATCCAGGTAGCCGATCCCTCTGCTCACATCTGCGAACTTATTGAACCGAAAACCGTTTTTCAGTATCTCGGTGCCCACGCTCGCGTTAGTTAGGGCATTCATGAATCGGTTGTGGTAACGCTGTCCGGTTTTCGGCGGGACATACTCTCGGAACACCCTTAGCCGCTCGGTTATCTGCCACCAGTAGATCGCTGTGACATTCGCCGCTTTCTGGCAGTCCTTGATCGGCTCTGAAATCTGCACGGCCTTGCGCCATTCCCGGTAGAGGCGATCGACATCTTCGGCTAACGGCAGAGCCGACTCCAGATAGCGACGCAGGTCGTCGCGCTCTCGCAGGAAACGCTCATCGCGTTTCCGCTTTAGATAGCTTAATGGGTTGAGCCCATTCGCGTTACGGTTCGATGGGATGCTGTTCAATTGGAGGGACTGTTCAGGCATCTTGGCATCCCATTAAGAAGGTGGTGCAAAAGCACCGTTAGTCTACCTGGGGGTAGCCAGGGAGTCAACTCACCAACCATTGCTCAAGCGATATTTTCACCATCAGGGCTCCCCACACGGCAGGTCCCTGGGTTCGTGAACCCCCCGGGCCTCCAGTCGCATGACATAGGTCAAGGCCGCACCGAACAGGATGAGGTTATGGGCCAGGTAGAGCCAGACAAGAAAGACGATAACGGCCGCGATAGGGCCATAAGCGGAGGCGTAGTCTGTAAAATAGGTGATATAGAGGGCAAAAAAGCTCCTTAAAAGGGTCCAGACCAGGGCAATGATCAACGCTCCTCTCCACACATCCATCCCTGTAAGCCCGCACATGGGGGAGAAGCGATACAACAGAAAGAACACTAGGAACATCAAGGCAAATGTAACGAAGGCGGCTATAACTTCCCAAAGCACAAAAATCGTGCTGAAAACGTTGGTGGCGAACGACATTGCGACACCAATGGCGATGTCGGCCA
>JBMNNU010000138.1:0-8315 GCA_050942695.1 Chloroflexota bacterium | reverse complement strand
GCTGCAGCACTACCCCACCAGATATGTCGCCAAGGCTGCTGCTGACGCTCTTCATATCTGTCATCGTGATCGTCTCGGGGTGATCCAGAGCGCCCGCCGGAATGGTCAGCACCCAATTCAAGCCGTTGCCGGCCTCCAATGAGAGCGTCTTTTCCGTCCCGTCTGCCGGGAATTCCACCGACACCTGCCGCGAGGTGTCCTCCTCAAAGCGCACAGACCCATCGATCAAAGGTCTGAAATCATCCGTATACTCACTCGGCTCCTGCACCAGCGACACTTCAACTTCCTCGTCGGTGGGTTCATCTGCTGGTTCGGTGGATGCCGTACTGGTTGGCGCTGTACTGGTGGGTGCTGTACTACTTTGTTTTTCGGTGGCCGGGCCGGCGCAGCCTGCCAGCAGAATCAGCGTTAGTGCTAGAGATAGAAAGTAGATTTTCTTCATAAAGCGGGTCTCCAGAACCGTTGAGATATTTGATTATGCAGCGATCGGTGTCTCGGGCTGTCGCCTGCTGCTACTTGAGCGGGAAGGTCTTCACTACCCATGGTGGGTCGAGCGTCATTACCAGGAACTGCCGGATCTTTGCTTCCACGGGGTCGGTCTCGTTGACCAGCAGATACTCGTCGTTGAAAGCAAGGGTCTTCTTCGGCTCCAGCTTGGGAGTGGCCAGATAGGCCGGCTCGAAGGTGAAGGGGTTTTTCAGCTCCTTACCGTTCTGGAAAACCTCCACATACAGCGTCTGGGAATCCACCGTCTCGGCTGAAAGGTTGGTCATCTCGTACTTCAGAACGATGCCGGGCATGCCGCCGAGATCTTTCTTCTCGATGCCGATGTAGCGGATAAACAGCGTGCCGTTTTCCACGAAGCCCTGGCCCTGCTGCATGCGGTCGGCAGGAATGGCTTTGGGGTCATAGACCGGGATGCTGGCGAGTTTGTCGTTGGAAGCGGGAGTGGGGGCGGGCGGTGCCGCCTTGGTTGCCTGCGCTACCGGGGAAGCGGCCGGCGCGGCGCTTTGACCCGCGGGAGCGTTCGTCTGTGCGGTTTGAGCGGCGGGAGCGCTCGTTGGCGCTGCACTAGTGGTTCCCGCAGGCTTCTGCGGCTCAGAGGCGCCGGCTGCGCAGCCTATCACAGCCGCGCACGCAAACAGCGAAATAAGCGCAACACAGAATAATCGTATCAAAGTGATCCTCCTTATGGTAATGTTGGATTTCCCATCCTTTTCATTCCATCAGCACCACGGCTCCGTATGCGATGGCATCACCTGCCGGCACGGGAAAAAATATCGCCGTGTGATATGGATCAAAATCGACCTCGTAATCTCCCCGGCAGAACAGCAACAACGGTGAGACCAGGGCTCTCACCACCGTCGTATCGCCCAGGAAAGAGTCCTCCACCGCCTCGAAGACTGCATAGTTCTCGTTAGTCACCCTATTCAGCAGATTGATTCTCTCGTCGAGGATGTCTGCCCCAGAGATTCCCACCTGCTGGAGCAATAGGTCGTTGGCCATTCTGACGACGCCGCTGCGCTCGAAGATGGCCACCGGAAGCGGCAGTTTTTCGATCACCCTGGACAACAGGCCCTCGTTCTGCAATAGGAACTGGACCCTCTGGACCACGGTGGCTAAATGCTGTTCTCGGGATCTGCTACCGTCCATGAAACCCCCTTCCGGCACCGTTCGGCAAAAAAAAGTACACAAAAGGGGGCGAAGGGGCTATTAAGGGAGTGCTGAATTCGGTAGAAATATTGCGCAAAAAACTCCCGCGTGCTTACTGTTCTCTACACCTCGGGATAAATCCCGTGGCATCTCGGATGCCCGCTCTATGCCGCGAGATGCATCTCGCGGCATGGAGGTCTATGCAGCGATCAGTAATGCGCGGGAGCCTGTGTCGAATGCGGCATTACTGCAGGGATTTCCGGTATTGCGTCGGCGTCATGCCCACCGCTTCCCGAAATACCCTGGCGAAGCTGCCGGTGTATTCCACGCCGCATGCCGCAAACGCCTGCGCCACGGTGAGGCTCGTATCCCGTAGCGCCTCCTTGAGCTTTCGGATCTTGACATCTTGATAGTAGCTGTATGGCGTCACGCCGGAATGCTTTTTGAACAGGCGGGCCAGGTGATACTTGCTGAGATTGACCGTTTGCGCGATCTTCTCCATATCGAATTCGTCCTGCCAGTGGGTTTCGATATACTCTCTGGCTTTAGCGACGTGTGATTGGCCCGAATAAATCCGGTTCGTGATGAAGACGCTGACGATGTGTGTGATCTTATGTTCCTGATTTAGGATGGGGAAATTCAAAATATCCACGAACATGGACTGCACGTCATACTCCGGGTCCCTTTCCTGGTACCATTTTGAGAAATCCTCCAGCGGCACCTTGACATCCGGCACGCGGACGATCTCCCCTCTAAAGACCCGCTCGACGTACTCATGCAGGCCGAGGCGTTCGTTGACCACGGGGTCGTTGCGAAGGTTGTACTTGCCGACGATCTGTGACGCGTCGGAGATGTTCCACAGCTCCAGCATCGCCTGGTTGGCGAATATCGTATTGCCGTCGGGCGTAAACACCTGAATGGGTACAGGAAACAGCTCTGCAACCTGAAATAGCATCTCTTCGTTGCCGAAAACGGCTTGAATGGATGCCAGAATCTGGTTGTCTTCATTTTGCAGCAACTGCTTCAAATACGCGCTCCTCTCATAGTGCCGCTATCCCGGAAACCGGAGGTCGCATGCGACCTCCGGGCGCTATCAAACCCCTCTCAGCATATTATTTCATGGTTATCCGTTCTTCGACGGCACAATAGCCCTTCTGTGAACCGGTTCAAAAGAGTATTGATGGGAATACAGCGATGTCAGATGTAATCGGGGCAAGTTAGCAATGGACTCTGCAACCACCAGATACAGGAAGAGGCCAAGGGTGTGACAGAGTCCACGAACATTATCGAACGTAGGAGGGGATTCGTCTAGCACTTTATTGAGGCGGAATCAGCACTGGCCAAAAGGAAATGCTACTCCGACCAGGAATAGTAAAACGGCTCAGCGGACGCCAATAGCTTCTTTCGCCATCACCGCAGCCTCTTATAGGCTGCCTGCCTGTGCTAAAAATCCTGGAAGAGCTGGCACAGTGTCTGTACTACCCCTATCTAACCTATGAGGGATTCATGTGCTCCTTTGCGGGAGTGAAATGCCGAAACGTAGCCGCCTGTCACCGCGTCGGAACGAGGCTGGACGCTAGGCCATCGCCCACCCTTCCGAAAGGACCTCCGCCTGCTCCAGCACCGTTTGGGTCGCCTTCTCCTGTTTGTCCGGAGGGTATCCGTACCTGCGCAGGATGCGTTTGACAAGGACCCGCAACTGTGCCCTCACGTTCTCGCGCATCGTCCAGTCGATTGTGACGTTACTGCGGACCGTGTCGACCAGCTCGCGCGCGATCGTGCGCAGCGTTTCGTCACCAAGCACCTTGACCGCGCTGTCGTTGGTCTCCAGCGCGTCGTAGAACGCCAGCTCATCTTCGGTGAGCCCTAGAACCTGGCCGCGCTCACCGGCTTCGCGCATCTCCTTGGCAAGTGCGATCAGCTCCTCGATCACCTGCGCAGCCTCAATCGCGCGGTTCTGGTAGCGGCGGATTGTTTGCTCTAGCATCTCTGCGAAGGAGCGGGCCTGCACCACGTTCTTGCGGCGCCGCACCGCAAGCTCGCCTTTCAGCAGCTTCTGCAGAAGCTCCACCGCCAGATTGCGCTGCGGCATACCGCGCACTTCGGCCAGGAACTTGTCCGAGAGGATCGAGATGTCGGGCTTCTCCAACCCTGCCGCGGCGAAGATGTCCACCACACCCTCGGGTGCCACGGCGCGCGAAATGATCTGGCGCACCGCGTGGTCGAGCTCCGCCTCGGGGCGAGCTTCCCCCGGCGCACGCTTAGCGAGGACGGCCTGCACAGCCTGGAAAAAGGAGACGTCGTCGCGGATGCGCATCGCCTCGTCGTGCGGCACCGCGAGGGCGAAGGCCTGGGACAGCTCCCGCACGGCTTTTAGCAGACGGTCCTTGCCGTTCTCCTGGGCGAGGATGTGCTCCTGCGCGGCCGGGAGCAGACCTAACCGTTCTTGAGGCTTGCCGGTCGTCCACTTTGTCCAGTCGAAGCCGTAGAAGAGACCGCAGCACACTTCGTATTTCTCCAGCATCACGGCGACCGCCTCGTCCTGTTTCAGCGCCGTACGGCCCGTGCCTCCGCTCTCGGTGTATGTCGCTAGTGCAGCCTTGAGTTCGTGGGCAAGCCCAAGATAGTCCACCACCAGGCCGCCGGGCTTGTCGCGAAATACGCGATTGACGCGAGCGATGGCCTGCATCAGACCGTGGCCGCGCATAGGCTTATCCAGGTACATGGTGTGAAGGCTCGGGCAATCGAATCCAGTGAGCCACATGTCGCGTACTATAACCATCTTGAATGGGTCGTTCGGGTCGCGGAAACGGTTGGCGAGTGCCTCGCGCCGCGGCTTGTTCCGAATATGAGCCTGCCAGTCGGACGGATCGGAGGCCGAGCCGGTCATCACCACCTTGAGCGCGCCCTGCGCATCGTCGTCGGAATGCCATTCCGGCCGCAGCTTCACCAGCTCGCGGTACAGCTCGATGCAGATGCGTCGGCTCATGCACACCACCATCGCCTTGCCGTCCATCGCCTCTAGCCGCTTCTCGAAGTGCTCTACGATGTCCTGCGCCACAAGCTGGATCCGCTTCTCGGCACCGACGATGGCCTCGAGCTGCGCCCACTTGGTCTTAAGCTTCTCCTTGCGCTCAACTTCCTCGCCCTCGGTCGCATACTCGAAGTCCGGGTCGATCTTCGGCCGTTCGGCTTCGTCGAGCGCGAGCTTAGCGAGTCGACTCTCGTAGTAGATCGGCACAGTTGCGCCGTCCTGCACCGCGCGCTGTATGTCGTAGATACTGATATAGTCGCCGAACACTGCCCGCGTGTTCGCGTCGGCAAGCTCAATGGGTGTGCCGGTAAACCCAATGAAGGAGGCGCGCGGCAGCGCGTCGCGCATGTGGCGCGCGAAGCCATCAATAAAATCATACTGGCTACGGTGCGCCTCATCAGCGATCACTACGATGTTGCGCCGATTGGAGAGCGTCGGGTGCCGGTCGCCCTTCTCTTCCGGGAAGAACTTGTGGATCGTGGTAAACACCACGCCACCAACCGCGACGGAGAGCAGCTCGCGCAGGTGCGCGCGGCTCTCGGCTTGCACCGGCGGCTGGCGCAGCAGATCCTGGCAACGCGAGAAGGTACCGAATAGCTGGTCGTCGAGGTCGTTGCGGTCGGTGAGCACGACGATCGTCGGATTTTCCATCGCTGGCTCGCGGATGATGCGCCCTGCATAGAACGCCATGGTCAGGCTCTTGCCCGAGCCCTGGGTGTGCCACACTACGCCCACGCGGCGGTCACCAGGCTTGCCGCCTGTTTTACGCCCCGACTCATAGCGGCCTGTCTCCTCTGCCATCCAGCCCGAACGAGCCAGCTCGGCAGCGCGCAGCGTCTCACGCACGGCTACCTGCACCGCATGGAATTGGTGGTAGCCCGCCATCTTCTTGACCAGCCGCCCGCTGCCATCGTCTTCGAAGACGATGAAATCGCGTACCAGGTCGAGGAAGCGGCGCGGCTCGAAGACGCCCTCGATGACCACCTGCAGCTCGGGCATATGTCTGTCGGCGAGAGCCTCGCCGCCGATGGTGCGCCATGGCTTGAACCACTCGCGCCCGGCGCCTAGCGCGCCGACGCGCGCCTCGACCCCATCAGAGATAACCAACACCGTATTCGACGCGAAGAGCGAGGGGATCTCTGCCTGGTAGGTCTGGAGCTGCTGGAAGGCGGTCCAGATGGTCGCGTCTTCGTCCGCCGCGTTCTTCAGTTCGATCACCACAAGCGGCAGGCCGTTGATGAAGAGCACCACGTCTGGCCGTCGGCTTTGCTTGTTCTCCGTCACGCTGAACTGATTCACCGCGAGCCAGTCGTTGTTGGAAGTATCATCGAAGTCGATCACCTGTACCTGGGCGCCTCGGATTGCGCCGTCCGCATCGCGATACTCGATCGTTATGCCGTCCACCAGCATGCGGTGCAGCGCGCGGTTGCGCTGGAGGAGATCTGCGCCCTCAGGCCGTGTGAGCTTGCGGAAGGCGTCTTCCAGTGCCTCGGTGGGAAGCTGCGGGTTCAGCCGCGCCAGGGCATCGCGCAGCCGCTGTGCCAGCACCACCTCTCCGTAGTCGCGTCGCTCGGCGAGAAGCTGATCTGGAGCTATCTCCGGCCCGTGCGCGATGCGCCAGCCGATGGCCTCTAGCCACGCGAGGGCCGCTTCTTCTACGGTGGATTCGGTCAGATGCGGCATGGTTGGTCCTCCAATAACGGAGCATGTTCCAAAGTGCCCTTACAAGCCTCAACCGCATTGGGATTTTCGCGATCCATCATCCATTGCAATGGATTCTCTGTGATGTATTGCCGGATCCGGTCTAGGGATTCGTCGTTGCGGACGATGTGTTCGTAATAGTTACGTTGCCATAAGCGCCCTCGAAAAGGGTTCCAACCGCGGGATTTGACGCCCTCAACGTATCGTTTGGTGGTCAATGTCTTGAACCGATGCACCACATCCGGCAACGACATCGTAGGGGCAACCCCCTGTGGTTGCCCCATACCCCGAGGTTGCCCCGTCCCCTGTGGTTGCCCCGTCCCCTGTGGATGGCCTATACCCTGTGAATGCCCCACACCCTGCGGTTGTATGGGGGATTCGGGGCAGGCGCGGGGTTTGGTGGGAGAATTAGTTTGGGGGTTTGTATAGGTACAGGGGCAGGCACGGGGGCCTGCCCCTACGAGGATGATAATCCCGTGAATATGGTTGGGCATGATCACAAACGCATCGGTTTCCATGCCCGGGTAAAAAGACGGGATCTCCTTCCATGTTTGCTCGACCATGCTGCCTGCCTCGTTCAGCCACATTTTCCCGTCCACCACATCCCCGAACAGACAGGCTCGATCCTGAGCGACGATGGTGATGAAATAGGCGCCCGGCTGTGAGTAATCGTATCCCTTGAGGCGGATGCTGCGACGGTGTAACCTTGCGGGATCACCTTTCACAGGCCACGCTCCTCCAGAAACCTCTCCGCATCCTTCACCCGCAGCTCGCCGGATATGAGCTTGGGGAGCAGCGCGTCGCGGAGGGCGGCAAGGGTGCGGGATTCGCGTTCGGTAAGGGAAACCTTGTCGAACGCTGAACCCGCAAAGCGAGAAAACGCGCACAACACGTCATCGGGAGGGACAACGCATGGCGTCGCTGCGACGGCTTCGGGGCGTACGGCAGGGTACGCGGCACCATCAGCGAGATGCGCTAGGGCGTCGATGTTCTGCTGAGAAGTCGCTGCGAGATAGATGAACTCCTTGTAGTATGGCGAACGTGGCCTGAGAACGGCGAAGCCGGTGGTTCCAGTTAGGCCTGGTTCGTAAACGAGAGCGTACGAGCCATTCCCTGGACGAACGGTTCCTACTACGGTGTCTCCGGGGCGCAATACTCGTTGGGCACGCTTCGGCGCCTCATCAGCGGAGTACGTCGTAAGTGCTTCGATTCGGCCCCACTTCGTGTTGGAAAGATCGATGTAGTGGATTTCGGTGGGGCGAGTGGCCTTAGTCCACACCTCGGGGTTCAGCACCGAGACACTCGCGAGCGTCCCCAGCTCCCAGCCCTGCGGAATTCTCTCTCGTCGCGAATCCACCAAGCGGTCGGGGAAGAGGTCGTAGAGGTGGGCGGGCAGGCCGGGGAGGGATTGGCCGCGCTTCCAGCGGCCCTCCATCTTGGCGCGCACCGGCTCGAAGTCCACGAACCACGACTTGAACAACGCCCGTGCCATAGCCTCCAGCGTCTCGCTCATCCGCCGGTTCAGCTCGATCTTGTCGTCTAGCGTGCCGAGGATATGAGCGATGGCGCGTTGTTCGGGGAGAGGAGGCAGGGGTAGTTCAAGTGCACAGGCATACTGCCATTGCGCGCGCGGCATCTTTGTGCCCTCAGACGCACGCACGATCGGCTCAACGAACAGATCCGACGCCATGAGATAGAAAAGAAAGCCCGCGTCTACTCCTGGCTGAGGGCGAACAACCCAGATGTCGGTAGAACATATGCCGTGAAAGGTAGCTCGAACGACCTTGCGGAAGTATGGACGCAGCTTGCCGAACAAGATATCGCCTTGTCTGAATCGATTCTTAAGGCTTGTCACATCCTCAGCGATACCGGTTCCGATGAGAGAAAGCGAACCCTCTCCAATATGCTCGAGTCCAATGTATGGGAG
>JBMNNU010000137.1:0-8350 GCA_050942695.1 Chloroflexota bacterium | reverse complement strand
CTGGATCACCTTCAAGTTCCCTACCATGCGAACGGCTTTCGACACGGAGATCATCTTGAGGCAGACGCCGAGACCGAACGGCCCGAAAGGCGCAACCGGTATCGGTGAGATGACTATGGTGCCCACAGCGCCGGCGGTGATGAACGCCATACATAACGCTTGCGGGATATGGATCCAGGACTTACCGGCCACGCCTGACAAAATCAAGGCGGCCCTGGCCGGCAGGTAGGCAACAGTGGTAGAGCCCAGCCTTACGACCGCTCAAACCAGAGACCCGAACCGGGTTTATCGGACTATAGCCGGACGCACCATTCTTTTCGATGGGGAAGGGTTCATCTGGGACCCCAGCGATTGGACCGAGTCCCTGGCCGAGGTGCTGGCTAAGGAGAGCGGGCTTGAGGTGATGGGCGAACTCCACTGGCGGGTATTACGGTTTCTCAGGGAGTTCTACTCCAACTATGGGCGGGCCCCGTTGAACAAGCAGTTGAAAGAGGGTACAGGGCTGAGTCTTAGAGAGCTAGAAGCCCTCTTTCCTGGCGGCATCAAAAACGGGGCCCGCCGCTTGGCCGGCTTGCCTAATCCCAAAACCTGTGTATAGTGTTCTGCCATTATGGACGATCGTGTGATCTATCTTGACAATGCGGCTACTACATTCCCCAAACCTCGAGAGGTTCTCGAGCGGATGGTCGAAGTGTACGGCCGGTTGGGCGTATCTCCGGGGCGAGGTAGTTACGACCTGGCCGTAGAGGCCGAGCAGTTGGTTGCGGAAACAAGGTGCAAACTGGCTAACTTCTTTGGCGCTCCCGACCCCGATCGGGTCATCTTCGCCTCCAATGCTACCGATGCCCTGAACCTGGCAATCCAGGGAATCGTAAAGCAGGGAGACCACGTAGTCTCCACCTGTTTGGAGCACAACTCGGTGCTCCGGCCGCTCTACCACCTAAGGGAGCAGGGTCGGATTACCTACGACCTCGTCCCGTTCGATAGCCGGGGCTTCGTCGACCCTCAAGACGTCGCCAGGGCGATCAGGCCAAACACCAGCCTGGTGATAGTCACCCATGCTTCCAACGTCTTAGGCACGATTCAACCGGTGCAAGATATCGCTTCCTTATGTGCCGAGCGCGGTGTTCCCCTTTTGATCGACACGGCTCAGAGCGCCGGGCAGGTCCCCATCGATATGGAGGGGTGGGGGGTGAGCGCCATCGCGTTTACCGGGCACAAATCCCTACTAGGGCCTACGGGAATCGGCGGTTTGATCTGTTCCCCGGATCTCAAGATCGAGTCGACGCGATTCGGTGGTACTGGAGTCGACTCGAAAAATCTGGTCCATACGCCGACTTTCCCCAACCGTTTGGAGGCCGGTACCCTCAACATGCTGGGGATAATCGGGCTTGCAGCAGGGCTCGACTATCTCCAAAAAGAGGGCATCGTCGAGATGCGCCAACGAGAGATGGCGCTCATAAGGCGGCTTATAGATGGCTTGGCCTCTCTCCCGCGAATAACCCTGTACGGCTCAGATCCAGGAGACAACCATGTGCCCCTTCTGAGCTGCAATATCCAGGGACTGAGCCCCACAGATGTTGGGTCGATCCTGGACGGCGACTACGGCATCGCCGTCCGCACCGGCTTACATTGCGCGCCCCTCGTACATACTGGTCTGAGCACGATCTCCACGGGAGCGGTCCGATTCAGCCTCGGATACTCGACTACAGAAGAAGAGGTTAACCTGGCAATTGAGGCCATGGCGGAGATCTCAGGGGGGCACTAACCATGTTAAGCGGTTTTTGGGACTACCTGGTTTTCACCTCTTTGATGAAATCCTTAGAGGATGCGTTCCTCGCTCGCCAGGGAAAGCCAGCTACCCAACCGGGCGGGTGGGGGGATAGAGTATTCTCTCATCTCGAGCAGCATCACAGCGAATGGGCGTGCGATATCGTATGGGTCTACGCAACTGCCCAGCAGATGCTCAAGAGATTTATGCTGTGCCAGGGCTGTGAGGGGTTAAGCTACACCATCTACCGACGTCCGGATAATTTCCTTGATGGTGTATTATTGCACCTGGGGAAACCGAGGATAGTACCCAATTGACCGGGGCAACTGCCGCCAATAATGGAGATCAGGAGGGAGTGAAGATGGCTGACTTCATCGATAGCGTAATCGAGGAGCTCGAGGCAGGCCGGACCGTTGCCCTGGCGACGGTAGTAGGGCCGGAGGCAGCACCCCTCAGAATGCTTGGCCGCAAGCTGGTGATTGCTCATCATGAGATGGCTGAGGGGACGCTGGGGTCGGACTCGCTCGACAGGCGGGTGGCCGTCGACGCTGCTGCTATGCTGCGCGAGCCTTCAACTCCAAAGTTGGTAGCCTACCCGCTATCGAAAGAGGAGCAACAGCAGCTCGATATAACGTTGCCCGAGTTGAAGCTGTTTCTGGAAACGCTAGTACCATCCCCCACTCTGCTGATCGCCGGTGGAGGGCATATCGCGCTGCCGCTGTGCTCGATCGGAAAGACCCTGGGTTTCAGTGTGGCAGTTGTAGACGACCGCCCAGATTTCGCCAACAAAGAGCGCTTTCCCGAAGCCGACAAGGTGATCTCCGGCAACTTCGGCCAGGTGCTGCGCAGCTTCCCCATCAACAGCGGCACCTACGTGGTTATCGTTACCAGGGGGCACTCCAACGACGAAGAGGCGTTGCGGGCGGTAATCGACTCCAACGCGGCGTATGTTGGGATGATCGGCAGCTCGCGGAAGGTGAAGACAATCATGGGCAACTTGCGCGAGTCCGGCATTCCGGAAGAGCAACTAGATAGGGTGTTTTCGCCCATCGGCCTGGACATTGCCGCCGAAACCCCTGCAGAGATCGCCCTGGGCATCCTGGCCGAAATAGTCCATCTACGCCGGCGGGGAACAGCCCATCCTTCTTCTATGACGTTCGGAAACAAGAAACGGTGATGAAACCGGGGCTCTCGATCTGAGTCCGGATTGAGGAGGCACGAGAGGATGCTCGACCTATTTCGAGAGATAGACCGCCGGCAAAACCGGGGAGAGAGGGTGGCTGTAGCTACCATCGTCAGAACCACCGGATCGACCCCTCGCGAGCTGGGGGCTAAGATGGTGGTAACGCAGGATGGCAAGGTAATCGGGTCCATTGGAGGGGGTTACGGCGAGCACGAGGTGTGGAAGGCCGCCGCTGAGGTTGTCAAATTGGGCCAACCCCGGCTGGTGCACGTGGAGTTGACATCCAACGTCGTCACCAACGAGGGGGCCGTGTGCGGCGGGGCCATGGACATCTTCGTAGAGCCGATAGGCCCATCCAAAACCTGATCGATTGGACGACCCTGGTTATTGAGCTGAGTACACAGGCCAGTAGATCATGGCAGATCGAACCGCCTTTGGCCAGATGTACCTGCCATCTTTGAAAGTCAGATGGCTGTTCAGAAGCTTCCGCAGGTACTCGTCGTACTCGATCGAGCCTCCAAGCCTGAGATGCTTCTTCATTTTCGCCAGTGCTTCCTCGATGTTGGCGCTGGACCAGGGCTCCCAGGGAGCCGGGTCCACCAGGGCGTTGGGAAGGATGCCCATCTCCATTAGGACGTTGTAGGCTACGGTGAAGTCGGGGCAGTCGTGTGGGTGGCCCCAAACATGATTGCTCGCCTCGGCCAGGATCCCATCAGGAAGAGGGGCTTTGAGCACCAGGAAGCATTCCCGCCTGGTGACCGCCACCATGCGGGCGACGAATGCGGGCAGATCCGGGCAGCCGTACATGGAGTGGGAGCAGAGAGATATGTCGTGAGTCGCCACCTCGACATCCGGCCACCAGCCCTCTACGACGTCGACGTTGTCGACCCCCTCCTCTTCCAGATTTCGCGTCAAAACGTCCAGCATAGCCGGGGATGGCTCTACTGCAGTAACTCTCCTGGCCCTCTTGGCTAGAGAGATAGCCCACCTTCCCGGCCCGGCGCCGATATCGAGCACCGTCGTATCGGCGTCTACATGAGAGGCCACCAGCCCTTTGAGCGGGTCGGCCTCCGCCCAGCGGCGCTTGAGCGTAGCGTCGTATTCGCTCGCCTTACCCTGCCAGAAGTCGCTCTCGTCGGCAGCACCACCCACCGCCTTCCGCCGCTCCGCTTCCTGGCCCTCCACTAACTCCCGCCAGAGCCGCGCCCAATTAGTCAGCTTCTGTAACCTCGTCTTCATATACGAGAAATCCATCCAGTATACTTAGGGAGGGCTAAGCAGGATTTGGTCCGGCTTGTCTGTTGGATATGGCTCGATCATAATTTACAAGGCGAATCCCTTTTTTATAGTATTGACAACAAAAATGTCGAATGGTATCTTTGCTCCAGACAATCTTGTGGAAGAGGGTGGAGGAGGCTAATAATGTTCCAAGAGACCGTTTACCTGGATAACGCGGCGGCGACCCGGCTGGATGAGCGGGTCCTGGAGGCCATGACCCCCTATTTCTTTGAAACCTACGCCGTGGCCACCTCCCAGTTCGGCTACTCCCCAGGCGTCGAGGCGAGGGATGCGCTGGAGGCTGCGAGAGCCAGCCTCGCCGGGGCTTTGGGAGCTAAGCCCGAGGAGTTCATCTTCACGTCGGGCGGCACGGAGTCGAGCAATACTGCCCTGAAGGGTGTGGCTCAAGCCTTGGGTAGCAAGAGGGGCAAACATCTGATCACAACTAGAATAGAAGATTTTCCGGTGCTGAACAGCGCCAGAGCTCTGGAGAAGCAGGGCTTCAAGGTTACCTACCTGGACGTCGATGGGGAGGGTCGCCTGGACCCCGATAAGCTGCGGGAGGCCATCACACCGGAGACCATCCTGGTCTCGGTGCAGGCCGCCAACCAGGAGATAGGTACGCTTCAGGACCTCGCCACCCTAGCTCAGATCACTAAAGAGAAGGATGTGCTGTTCCACACCGACGCCTCCCACTACTTCCCCCGCCTGCCGCTGGACGTGCGGGCGGTGCCCGTCGACCTGGTTACCGTCACGGCCCACCTGATCCATGGTCCCAAGGGAGTGGGCGGGTTGTACGTTAGGGGGGGCACGCCCCTGGCAAAATGGATGGACGGCGGTTTCCAGGAGTTCAACCTTCGAGCAGGCGAGGAGAACATCCCTGGGGCCATCGGTTTCGCGAAAGCCGTGGAGCTGGTGACGCCCGAAGAGACGGAGCGGATCCAGGGGATGCGGGACAGGCTGATCGATCGGCTGCTGCAGATACCGCACTCCAGGTTAAACGGACACCGGACGCTGCGGCTGCCGCAGAACGTAAACGTATCTTTCCGCTTCGTCGAGGGTGAGTCCATCTTGCTCCACCTCGACATGCGGGGCTTCGCCGTCAGCACCGGCTCGGCCTGTTTCAGCCGGTCGTTGGAGGCGAGTCACGTGATCATGGGGATAGGCGGAAACCACGAGCAGGCTCACGGCTCGGTGCGCCTTACCTTCGGCCGGTTCAACCAACTAGAGGACGTCGACAAGGCCGCCGACTCTCTCACTGAAGTCGTCGGACAGTTGAGGGCTATCAGCCCCCTTGGAAAGGATGAGTGCACAGAATGCCCCTACCATACAACGACATCGTAATGGATCATTTCAGGAACCCTCGAAACGTGGGGCGGATAGAGAACGCTGACGCCCACGCCCAAGAGGGCAGCCCTGCTTGCGGCGATATGGTATCCGTCTACCTGAAGGTGGACGAGCAGACCCACAAGATAGAGGACATCAAGTTCGAGTCCTACGGCTGCGCCTCCAACATAGCCACCGGCTCCATCATTACGGAGTTGGCCAAGGGAAAGACCCTAGAGGAGGCGAAGAATATAACCTGGCAGGAGGCCTCGGATGCGTTGGGCGGCTTGCCGCCTCTCAAAACCCACTGCTCGGTGCTAGCTGTAGACGGCTTGAGAGCCGCCATCCAAAACTACGAGGAGAAGCACGGGCTGGTCAAGGAGAAGAAGCCCACCACCATCGAGGAGGTGACCAAGCGGCTGAAGCACGTCATGAACCCGATGGTGGGGCTCGACCTGGTGCGCACTAAGCTGGTCAAGGATGTGCAGCTTTCCGACGGCACGGTGCGAGTGGTTATCGACCTCCCCGCCGACCACCAGTTCGCCAACAACATCAGGGAAGATATCGACGAAAAGATCGGGTCCCTGTGGGACGTCCAGAAGGTGGAGGTCGAGTTCACAGAATGAGGCGGAGCGATGGCTGAGATCAAGGTAGATGTACGGGGTGAGACCTGCCCCGTGCCGCTGGTGGAGATGCGCAAAGCGCTGCGCAAAGCTGCGCCGGGCGACGTCGTCGAGGTGACGGGCACCCATCCGGCCTCTAAGAAGGAGATCCCAATGGCGGTGAAGTCGCTAGGGCTTGAGCTACTGGCCGACGAGGGCACCGACACCGACTGGACGATCCGCATCAGACGGTAATTATTGGTTCTGAGTGCTAGCTGCTACTTACCCAGAACCCAGAACCCAGAACCCAGAACCCAGAACCCAGAACCCAGAACCCAGAACCCAGAACCCAGAACGAGTATACATCGACACTAGAGGAAGCAATCTCATGACCTCACAAGAGGCCAGGCTTAACAAAATGACGCTGATCCTCCACAGTGGGGATTACGATAAGGTGTACAGCGCCCTGATCCTCGGCAACGGGGCGCTGGCCATGGGGATGGAGGCGACCATCTACTTCACCTTCTGGGGTTTGCAGCGCCTTCAGAAGGGCGGCCTGGATAAGGGGCCGCTCTCCAAGATGAACTTTTTGGGTCTGGGCAAGTGGATGATCAACCGCCGGATGAAGAAGACCAACGTGGCCACCCTGGAGAAGCTGATGGCGGACTTCAAGGAGCTGGGCGGGCGGATCATCGCCTGCGAGATGACGATGGAGATCATGGGGTTGAGCAAGGAGTCGCTCCGGGAGGAGTGGATCGACGATTACGGTGCCGTTGGCAGCTACATCCAGGAGGCCCGCGACTCCGCGATTACGCTGTTTATCTAGCTTCGTACATCATTAATAACACTGCGCAGGTCGCTGAACGACATCTCATCATCGTAGCGTCGGGGCTTGTCCCCGACGTGGTACCACGTTGGGGCTCATGGCGCGAGCGAACACAGCGTCACGAGCCCCAAATTTACAAGCCAACCATATCACCTAGTAAACAACGCAGCGGCCAGTAGGAGGTCGCCAACCCCGTAATTAAAACCCTCGAGCCTGCTCTGCTATGACGGCAAGCCCACGACAACATCTAGACTTCATTACAGGACTGTACTATATTGTACAATAGCTGACACTTTTGGAGGAGATGGATGCGCGAGAAGGAGCCTGTGGTTCAGACCGTGAAAGCCTCGGAAGCGAGGGAGCATTTCAGCAAGCTTATTAACAGGGTCTTCAGGCGGGAGGCCAGGGTGATCGTGGAGAAGAGCGGTATTCCGGTGGCCGCCATCGTCTCCGTTGAGGACCTGAGGCGGCTCAACGAGTTTGAGGCCAAGCGAGACCGGAAGTTCGAGCTGCTCGACGAAATCGGGGAGGCATTCAAGGATGTCCCAGCCGAAGAGATAGAGCGAGAGGTAGCCAAGGCGATCGCCGAGGTCCGGCAGAAAAGTCGCCGGAGCGAGCGCCCCGCCAAGCGAACGGCATAATCGCGGCGGTTCTCGACACCAACGTCCTGGCCTCAGGTATTATAGGTTTCTCCAACGTCTCCAGCGCTCCAGGCCGGATTCTCCGAGCTTGGCGGGGCGGGGGTTTCAATTTAGTGCTCTCGGAGCACATCATCGTCGAACTTGCCCGTAATCTTCTCTCGACCGAACTCCCCGATTAGAGAGTATTAAGCGCCCCATCTTCACCTGTCCTAAACCATTGTGCAAATGCAGACCCAGAGTGACGCTAGGCGGCTTTGGCCTATCTTTCGCAAGGGTCGCTTTGAGCTTTCCGCCGACTGGTGGATCACCTTCTGAGTTGTGTTACAAAATGCTGTAGACCTAAGAGAAACCATTCGACTGCAACGGCGGCATACTCTTCATATCCATCCGGAACACCATCCTCTTTAGTCTGAGAATCGACATAATCTTTAAAGTGTGAAAGAAGGTTAGGACTTCCCTGAATGAGTTGACTTGCCCAAATGAGAACGGCGCTGTAGCTCAGACCTTCGGCCATCGGTTCATCCTGCGGCGTACTTGCGCCGTAACATTGCTCGATGCGCCTTTGCGTATCTTGGATTCGCTTCCGAATGCTTTGTAAAGAGGAACCATCTTTAATAATGACTCCGGCTTTGATGACTTTCTGCGCCATTTCGGCGTTGTCCACGATGACGAATAGCCGAGGGTTCCAGAAGTGAAGGAACTTGCTTACAGCGACCATCGAAG
>JBMNNU010000135.1:0-8460 GCA_050942695.1 Chloroflexota bacterium | reverse complement strand
GGTGGCATTTAGGCACAATTGGTGCACTGCAATCCATCGGCGGGGGGTATTGACATCGCCGCAAGAAAGCCTAAGATTGAAGGAGACGAATGGTCAACCGGGTCTTCCTTAGCAGGCTTGTAAGAGGTGAAGGCGATGCAACGGGCATACGTGCTAATTGAAACTATGGGAGGTAAAAGCAAAGAGGTAGCGGATAGCCTTCGGAAGGTTCCGGGAATAACGGCTTCCGATGTGGTAACCGGTCCTTACGACGTAGTACTGGTAGCTCAGGGAGCCGATGCCAACGCAATCGGGCGGCTTGTGCTGAATGAGGTACGAGGTCTACCCGGAATTAGTAAAACCCTGACCCTGCTGGCCGTAGAGACTCAAGAATAGGGCGAGACCAGTAGCCTTTGCTGGAGGTTACCGAGATGAGTGGGGTGGAATCCTGGAACGTCAAATCGATAGAAGAGCGGGGCAGCGAACGCCACAGTAGGATCAGACCCTATTCGGATGTTCAGTTGTTCTTCTTGCTGCGCTTGGAGCGGCTACTCAGAGTGCGACGCGAGCACATGGCGTTGTCGGCTTCCAGCGAT
This sequence comes from Chloroflexota bacterium, assembly GCA_050942695.1. Taxonomy (GTDB): domain Bacteria; phylum Chloroflexota; class UBA6077; order UBA6077; family UBA6077; genus JBMNNU01. Next base: position 7,885 of record JBMNNU010000135.1, on the reverse strand, counting down.
TGGTGGGCAAAGCTGCTGAACAAGGCGATCTACTCCACCTATTGCGATTGCATCGAGTTGGGGGTAGGCGAAGACGCTCGCAGCCTGTTAACTCGCGACCAGAGCGCGACGGAGGGATAACGCCACCGCTTTGGTGGACTGTCCTAGGTGCAATGGTTGCGCCAGGCTAGCCAGCCTTTCTGAGGTTGCGCCTTCGCTGCATCAAATCCACGAAGGCCTCGATCCGGGTAATAAACCCCGCACGACCCATCTGTTCATCCAGGACCACGGAAAGCACCGGTATCTCGTGGTTCTTGGTGACCTGGGGCATTATGCTCTGGGCTATGATCTCCGGCATACAGGTGAAGGGAAGCAGGTGGACGATACCGTCGAAGCCATCTTTATGGTGGAGTATAGTCTCGCCGATGGTGAAGATAGCATCTCCGCTCACATCCCGGCTAAGGTATGGTGCCGCTGCTTTCTTGACCTTCTGGTCATGGCCAAGGCCGATGGCTTCGAGGAACAGCCAGGTTTTGGCCCAATTCGTGAAGAAGGCATGCCGCACCACCTCCACACCCATTCTACCCAGCAGGTCCTCGACATCCATATTGACGAACGGCTCAATCACCATAAAGAACTCGCCCAACAATCCGACGCGAAGCGGATCAGCCTTGGGGTTCTTAGGGACATCGTCAAACTCACGGAGAATCTCGGCCTTTACCTTCGTTAATTCAGCATCGGTCCAGGCCTGAGCCACTCTCTGGCCAGCAGTACGCCAGATCTGAGTTATCTGAGTTGGGGATGTCACTCGGGGGCGCAAGTAATGAGCTTTCCGCTCCAGCTCGTCCATTACCGACAGTTGCGTCAATCCGAACTTTATGTCGGCAACTATCTGCCGCCACGATCTGTTAGGCAGCAATGTCCTGAGGAACTCCGCCAGCCCGATGATCTGCTTCTCTTGCCAGTCGAAAGTCACCATCTGAAACTGGTATCCGGCATCCCTGAGTATCTGTTCCGCCACCTTAGCGTAATAGCCGAGGCGACATAGGCCTGGCCCGGCGACGTACACGAGGGTATCCGCTCCCAACTCCATCGCCTCGATGAAGTTGCCTAGATTCAGCTTGAATGGGAGGCAAACCCATTCGGGCGAGTATTTAACACCTAAAGACAACGTTCGCTTACTGCTGGGAGGTGCGACGATGCACTCAACTCCAGCTTTAGCGAAAACAGTCGAAAGAGGCACCCACGCCTGGCCGGCATGGGGGAAAGTCACTTTCATTCACTTACTCCAGTACCTTGCGATGCAGACGCGGAGTAAACGAGTCTCCTCTTCCACTGCGGTAGGAGAGGTAGATTACTTACCTCCCCTGAGGAGGGAAAATGGCAGGGGTGGGGTCCGTCAATCCGTCCCAGCGCCCTGTTCCATCACCGCGTCTGGAGTCACACGTCACGTTGGACCACGATCTCCGCTAGATCTATCAATGCTTGGCGAACAGGGGTGTCGGGGAGAATTTGGAGTGCTGAGCAAGCCTCAGCCTTCAAACGGTCGGCTTCGGCGTAGGAGTTTTCGACTCCCCCTTCGGTCCTGATGATGTGCAATAGCGCTTCGATTGCTTCTTCGCTCTCTCCATCACCTGAATACGCAGATTCAAACAGCGGCGGTGGCACCAGGTGGCGCACAAGGAGGGCAGGCAGCGTTACAACACCCTGGCGAATATCGCTTCCAACCGGTTTGCCCAGATTTCGTTCATCGCCAATCACATCGAGGATATCGTCTACGATCTGGAATGCTAAGCCCAACTTGTACCCGAACTGCTCCAGGGCTCGCACAACATCCTCAGTGGCGTTGCTCAACATTGCGCCCCCCTCCGCAGAGAGGGCAAACAACGCCGCTGTTTTTCCACCGATTCGCTTAAAATATCTCTCTTTGGTCAAGGAGAGTTTACCGTCGGACCACGACTCATCTATTTGGCCGGTAATAATAGCCATAGAGGTACGAGTGAAGGCGTTGATGACGTCGATGCGTGAGGTAGTTGCGGCGTGCGCTGCCGCCTGCGCGAAGAGATAATCTCCGACCAGCACTGCGATAGAATTCTTTATTTTTGCGCTAACGGTAGGCTCTCCTCTGCGCATCGGAGACTCATCCACGACATCATCGTGCACCAAAGACGCCGTATGGAGCAGCTCCAATGCTGCCGCGAAGGGTATCAATTTGTCCCGATCGATCCGGTTGACTCGGCCACATAATAGCGCTAACACAGGCCTGAGTCTCTTGCCGCTGCCAGGCAGAACGAGGCCTAACAGCTTCTCCATCGTAGGGTCCTGCGGCTTTGCAGTCTGTTCGAGAATGCCTTCGATGATTTTGATATCTTCATTGACCAGGGAAAAGGCGGTTGCGGCTGAACTGAGGGTCAAACTATTTCCTCTAAGATAGTGTTGGTAGGGCTTTGAGCCCGAATAGCCTTTCGGCATTTTGGCCGGTTAACTGTATCACTTTGTCCACGCTCTCTCCACGGAGAGCGGCTACTCTCTCCGCTACCAGACGTACATTGGCAGGTTCGTTTCGCTTCCCCCTAAAAGGATGAGGTGATAGGAACGGGGAATCGGTCTCTACCAAGAGACAGTCTGCGGGAACAGAGGGTACGATTCGAGCAATACTGTCAGCTTTGAGATAGGTGACCGGCCCGGCAAAAGAAACAGCAAAACCCGCAGTGCAACAACCGCGCATCATGTCCACATCCCCAGAAAAGCAGTGCAACACACCTCTATGATGCTCCGCGCCCAGCTTCTCTGCCCAATTCGACAGCGCTTCGAAGATATCCGCATCCGCCTCGCGATTGTGAACCACAACAGGAAGGCCCAGATCCCCAGCTAGATCGAGTTGAGCTCGGAAGACATCCCTCTGACGTTCCTTCGCTACATACTTACGGTAGTAGTCGAGGCCGATTTCGCCCAGGGCGACCACCTTCGGATTGGCTGAAAGGGCTCGCAATTCAGCTAGCCAGTTCGGAGGTAGTTGATCGCTGTCGTTGGGATGGACCCCAATGGTAGCAACTACCCCAGGGTAGCGCTGGGCTAGTTGGACAGCTTCTCGACTCGAATCAAGGTCGACACCCACACAAACGATATAGGAAACGCCCGTTTTCGCCGCTCGCTCCAACACTGCGGGCAGGTCTTGGGCGTAATCCGACATTGTCAAATGAGCATGACTGTCTACTAACATATTGGACCGATTGTAGCACAAGGTAGCTGCAAGGGTCGAGCAGTCTTGTCGCTAATAGACACATGTCGTGCCATCTTGATCTGGATCGAGTCTTGCAGCAGCGCGAAGTGGATCATGGTGTTGGCCTCAATAAACCCGATATGCTGGAGACTCGACGATGAAAGCCAACGACCAACCATCGGATAGCATAGCAACCGAGGAGTTGGTCAACCTTCGCAAACAGTTCGCCAGTGCCCTCAGAGCGTCTGACCGTCGCGGAGCTCGCCGCCTCCTTAGGGGATTGGTCAGCAAGAAGGTTGACCGGTCGCTGCTGATGCGAGAGGTGGTAGGGGCGGCTGTCGACGAGGTTGGCCGGGGTTGGAGAGAGTTGGAGGTAAGTCTCTCGCAGTTGTATGCGATGGGGTTGATAGTGGAGGACGCCATGGAGATACTATCGCCCTCTCGCGATTCGGGGAAAACGGCTATCGGCAAGGTGGTGATAGGGACAGCGAGGGGAGAATACCATGGGCTTGGGAAGCGGATCGTCGTAGCATTTCTTCGCGCAAGCGGATTCGACGTCCTGGACCTAGGTTTGAGCGTAGCCCCTGAGAAGCTAATCGATACAGCGCTGTCTAAAGGTGCACAGATCATCGCCGTTTCGGCCTTGATGGCGAACACCGCACTTGGTATTCGCCAGGTACGCCAGGAGATGGAGAAACGAGGGGCACGAGAGATCAAGCTGCTGGTGGGAGGGGCGCCCTTCCGATATAACGAAGAGCTTTTCAGGCTTGTAGGAGCGGACGCCACCGCGCCCGACGCATACGAGGCCGTTCAAGTAGCGAAGGCCCTAATTCGGGAGAGTAAATAATGGCAAACAGGGACGAGATGACATCTTATCAACGGCTCTCTGCCGCGCTGCGGTTAGAAATCCCGGATCGGGTGCCGGTTGTGTTGGTTTCATCTACCCATGGAGCCCGAGAGTTGGGTCTCTCGCTGCCTGAGTACTTCAGTCGCCCGGAGAACGTAGCAGAAGGGCAGTTGCGTTTTACTGAGCGTATTGGACACGATAACGTTGATGCTTATTACTATGCAGTGCGGGAGGCCGAGGCATTTGGAGCAGAGCCGATGTTCCGTGAAGATGGACCTCCCGGCATGGGCGCTCCCGTTATCAGAGACCCCGCTGCGATCGATTCCCTGCAAGCGCCCGACCCCCTCCAGTCCCCTCCATTGCAAGCCGTGCTCCGGAGCACCGAGCTGATAGCCAATGAAGCCCGAGGGCGATGGCTAATAATCGGGCATGTGTTAGGGCCAACATCGCTGCCAATCCTGCTGATGGGGGAGGATGCCTGGCTGGATCTGTTGCTGTTCGGGAATGTCGCACGCCGCAAGCGTCTGGTACAGATAACTAGGCAATTCTGCGTATCATGGGCTAACGCTCTGCTATCGGCAGGCGCCGATGCCATCGCCATCGCGGAACCAATGGCCACATCGACCATTTTAACTAGAGAACAGGCCAAACAGTACGTCCTACCCGAGGTCCGCCGAGTGGTAAAGTCCATCCGAGGGCCGTCGGTCCTCTGGGGGGTCGGGTCGACCCGCTCAATAGCCGACCTGGTTCCAGATCTCGGTGTGCGGGCTCTTTCCACCGATCCGAGCGACGACCTCCGAGAGGTGAAGACAGCGGTTGCGAGGCGGATCGCGCTGCTTGGTGGGTTGAACGATCTTGCGATGCTATCATGGTCGCCACACGATGCCGAAGCAGCAGCCCGACGCGCCATCGAAGAGGCTGCGCCGGGTGGAGGATTCATACTGAGCCACCAAAATGAGATACCTACTTCCGTCGGGCACGATATCTTGGCTGCTGTGGTGGATGCGGCCAGACGATGGGGCCGATACGTTGTCGACGGCAAGGGACAGATAGTAGATAGTGGATAGATGGAAGCGTCTTTACATTGGGGCCAAGATGCCCAAGATCGAGCCCTAGAGAAACAGGTGCGCTACCTGGAACGACGACTCGCCGAAGAGGTGACCATCTCCGAGCTTCAGCGGCGCCTGCTATCTAGCGCGGGGTTAGGGGAGATGGCGAGGGTGCTTCTAGATGCGGTACCGGAACTTACCGCCTGCGAGCGTTGCCGTTTCTCGATCATGCTCGAGGGAGGGATGTGGGATTGTTGGGACCTAGCTTTGGGGGAAGCGGTCCATCGATACGACCTGGATCCGAAAGAGAGCTTCCCGAAAGAGGTCATAGAGAGCGGGGAGAGTGTCATCTCACCAAAATGGGGAGGGAATCGCCGTCATCCGAAAGTAGAGTTGGCCAAACGGGTAAAGCTGCGATCTTATCTCGCTCTCCCGATTTCAGTCCGAAACCGCACAGTTGGCGTCTTTGAGGCAGCCAACTTCGTACACCCCGAGGAGATCGAGGAGTACAACGACCTCCTCGGAGAGATATTAACGCCGGTGGCAGTAGGTATCGAGCTGCTTCGGCTCCAGGAGCAGCGAGAGGACCTCGTGCGGATGATATCTCACGACCTGAGAGGGCCGCTCACCGTGGTTCAAGGGCAAACCCAACTGCTTCTCAAGCTGTTAGCACGATCGGGCCAAAATGGAAATCTCTCTCGGAATGCAGAGGCGATATTGACCGGCGTACGCCGTATGGACACCATGATCCAGGAGTTGGTGGATGCGGTACGGGGTGAGTCTGGCCAACTGACGCTGAAACGTGTCCCGGTGAAACTGTCGCTCGCCATTACCGAATTGATTCAACGGATGGCCGTGGTACTCGATCCAAAGCGTATCAGCGTAAAGATCCCAAGCGAATTGCCTGCTGTTTGGGCGGACCCGAACTACCTGGACAGGATACTGACCAATCTGCTCACCAACGCATTGAAATACTCGCCAGCTCAAAAACCGGTGGTAGTAACGGCCAAGCAATCGGGAAGTGAAGTAGTGGTATCCATCACCGACCAGGGGCCGGGGATATCCCCTGATGAAATCGACCATGTATTCGAGCGCTTCTACAGAGGCAGCTACTCTCGATCGGCCGAGGGGCTAGGCCTTGGCCTGTACATCACCCGGATGCTCGTAGAAGCCCACGGAGGTCGGATCTGGGTTAAGAGCGAGTTGGGGAAGGGGAGCACCTTCTCGATCGCACTGCCCTGTGCGAGTGCTGAGTGCTGAGTGCTGGGTCCTGGGTCACTTTCCAGCGGCTAGCCAGGCGTTATATGCGTCCCGCCGCCCCGCGCCCGTCGCTTCCATCAGGCACCGAACTGCTTCTTTGCTAGAAATCCCTTGAGATCTCATCTCCCTGGCCATGGAAAGCAACTGCTCCTCAAGTTTCTCCTTGTCGACGACAGCACCCGGAAGCTGCTGAGGTGGGCCTACCACCAGGGTGAACTCCCCCTTCGGCTGCTTGGCTGTGAAGTGTGACTTCACCTCAGAGATTGAGCCTCGCACAACCTCTTCGTAGATTTTGGTAAGCTCCCTCGCTGCAGCCATGAACCGGCCCTGCAATATATTCTCCATATCGGACAGGGTTGCCAGCAGGCGATGAGGGGCTTCAAAAGCCACGAGGGTGTAAGGCAGGGCGGCGACGGACTCCAGCAGTTTCCGCCGGTCGGACTTGACCCGAGGGAGAAAACCCAGGTACAGGAAACGGTCTGTCGGCAGGGTGGAGACCACCAGCGCTGTAAGAAGAGCTGATGGTCCAGGCACGGGCACGACAGGAATGCCCCTCTCGATCGCTGCGGCGATCAATTGCTGGCCGGGATCGGATATGCCGGGCATCCCGGCCTCAGAGACCAAAGCTACGTTCCGGTTTTGGAGGGCATCCAGGATCTTCTCCAGCTTCCCCCGTTCAGTGTGCCGATGATAGCTCTCTAAGGGCTTTTTTATTTCGTAGTGGGAGAGCAGCTTCAGCGTCTTCCTGGTGTCTTCGGCCGCGATCAGGTCGACCTCTCGCAAGACCCGCAGAGCCCTCAGAGTGATGTCTTCAAGGTTACCGATTGGGGTAGCTACAATATAGAGCGTTCCCACTATGCATTCCTCCGCCTTAGTATCGACCAACCTGAGTGGGAAAAGCTGGCAGGTGATAGGCTTGGAATCGAAGCCGGCCTCATAGAACTCTGTTCCAGCATTCAGCAACCGGTATCGACACATTTGCGATTCTTAAAGATAATACGTCAGATTAGCTTACACTGGAAGGAGGCAATAATATGGGGTTCATCGATTCTAATCAGGCCGAGAGGGAGGCTGTGCGCATGGCAGCGCAGCTTATGGCAGCCGCAGCGAGAACTGCTCCCAAGACGAGAGGTGTGGACTCGATCAAGACGCTAATAGTGTACGGTGAAGAGCTGGAGGCGCTCGCCTCGGTTATGGAGGCGAAGCCGAGCGAGAAAACAGGTATCGTGCCGTTCTACGGTAGGGACGCAGGGAATGTTCGCAACGCGGCAGCAGTGTTGCTGATCGGCGTTACAGGGCAGCCGAAGGGGATCGAACGGCCGCTCAACTGCGGGGCTTGCGGCTTTCGAAGCTGCGGCGAATTTGTTAAAGCTCAAAAGAAGGATGGTGAGGATTTCCGAGGGCCGCTGTGTGTTTTCCAGTCCATAGACCTGGGAATCGCCCTGGGATCTGCTGCAAAGGTAGCCAGTGAATTGAACATAGACAACCGGATGATGTACACAATCGGGGCTGCAGCCAGAAAGCTAG
>JBMNNU010000134.1:0-8495 GCA_050942695.1 Chloroflexota bacterium | reverse complement strand
TCTAAAGATACGAGAGATAGGAAACCGCAAGGCAAGTCCAGGTTTGGAGGGAACGGTTCAAGGCAAACCTTCGCTCGGCCTACACCCGCTAGTGTAAGCACTTCAGCGACCAAGCAGGAAGCGAAGGTTGTAGAACTGCCTGAAGGTATTGCGGTTAAAGATCTTGCCGACCTTTTGAAGGTGAGCCCCGTTCAAATCATCAAGGAGTTGATGAAAAACGGGATTATTGCCAATATCAATCAGCAGATCGATCGCGATGCAGCAACCGTGGTATCGACAGACCTTGGCTTCGAAGTGAAGGAGCCTACGCCGGTAGAGGCCGCAGGAGTAGCAGTTGAGGCTGAGGAGGTGGAAGATCCTTCGCTATTGCAGCCTCGCCCCCCTGTAGTAACGATTATGGGGCACGTCGACCACGGAAAAACCAGTTTGCTTGACGCCATCAGGCAAACTAACGTTACCGCCCAGGAGGCGGGTGGAATTACTCAGCATATTGGCGCTTATCAGGTTGAACTGCGGGGGCAGAAGATAACCTTTCTTGATACCCCCGGGCACGAGGCCTTCACTGCTATGAGGGCTAGAGGTGCACAAGCCACCGATATAGCCATACTGGTTGTGGCTGCGGATGACGGCGTTATGCCGCAGACCGTAGAGGCTGCTGCGCACGCTAAGGCCGCCGATGTACCCGTTATGGTTGCTATCAACAAGATCGATAAGGCTGATGCCAACGTCGATAGGGTCAAGCAGCAGCTCACTGAAATCGGCCTGGTCCCCGAGGAATACGGAGGGCAGACCGTTGTCGTGCCCGTGTCTGCCCGGCGAAAAGAGGGGATAGATGCTCTCCTGGAGATGATCCTCCTGGTAGCTGAGATGGCAGAGTTGAAAGCCAACCCCAACAAACCGGCCTCAGGTGTGGTGGTTGAGGCGAAGGTGGATAAAGCAAGGGGCACAGTTGCTACGGTGCTGGTCAAGGCCGGCACGCTCAGGGTTGGGGATGTGGTAGTTGCAGGCAGCCACTTCGGGAAGGTCAAAGCGCTGTTCGACAATAAGGCAAAACGGCTAAGAAAGGCCGGACCTTCGATGCCTGTAGAGATTTTGGGGCTGAATGGCGTTCCGGCTGCCGGCGAAGTTTGGAAAGTGGTCGAGGATGAGAAAACAGCCAGGGCTCTCGTTGGTACTCGGGCCGCAGAGCCGACGCTCGAAGCTGCTGGCGCACCGGTTACTCTCGATGACCTGTTCAAACAGGTACAGACCGGACAGGTCAAGGAGTTGAACGTAATAGTTAAGACGGATGTTCAGGGGTCGGTGGAACCTATCGTTACCTCCCTCAACCGACTTCAGGCTGAGGATGTCCGGGTGAGGGTAATACATTCCGGTACAGGCAGCATAACAGAGTCTGATGTACTTTTGGCTACTGCATCTAATGCAGTGATCATAGGGTTTAACACCCGGCCGGAGCCCGGGGCCAAGCATATGGCTGAAGAAAACCATATAGATATCCGGTTCTACAGCGTCATTTACAAGCTCATCGAAGACATTCAACTGGCGATGACCGGCCTTCTTGAACCGAAATTCGAGGAGGTGACCGAAGGCCACGCCGAGGTGCGCCAGATTTTCAAGATCGGCAGAACCAACGCTGTTGCAGGTTTGATGGTTACCGATGGAAAGGTCTCACGAGGCTCCAGCGCGAGGGTGCTTCGTGGCGGCGCGGTGATATTCAATGGTAAGATCGGCAGCCTTCGTCGCTTCAAAGACGACGCCAAAGAGGTGGCTGCTGGCTACGAATGCGGAGTTGCCCTTGAGGGCTTCCACGATTTCCAGATGGGCGATATTCTCGAGTTCTACCACATGGAGCGGGTTAGTTGAGTAGACGGATAGAGCGGGTCAACGAACTGATAAGGTCGGAGATCGCTAACCTGCTTCAGCGCGAGATCCGAGATCCTCGCCTGACCTCTTTGATAAGCATCACCGCGGTCGAGACCAGCCCCGATCTGCGGAACGCAACAGTCCGGGTGAGTATCCTGGGAAGCGAGGATGAAGTCAAGCAGGCGATGACCGCGCTAAACCGAGCTGCTGGATTCTTCCGTCGTGAGATCGCCGGGCGGCTCCGGCTGAAAAACGCCCCGGAGTTGAGCTTTAAGCTGGATACCTCCATCGAGAAAGGAGCGCGGATTTTAGAGATCCTGCGCGAGATTCAAGAGGGAGGAGGCACTGAAAAGGAAAAGTGATCGCAGGATATACTCCAGTATTGTTGCCATTGTTAAAAACAGTGCAGAGAGTGGTGGTGACGTGCCACAAAGACCCGGATGGGGACGCCATGGCCGCTCTCCTGGCTGTCTCCCAGTCCTTGCAAAGGCTTAGACGTTGGGACGTACGGGCAATTAGCCCTGGACCGGTGCCGGTCAGCTATCGGTTCTTGCCAGGCTGGGAAAAAATTGAACCCTACTCTCTGGATAGACTCGAAACCGCTGAGGGAGCCAGCACAAGAGATGCCATACTTGCTGCGGATGTGATCATCTCTTTGGATGCCAGCGACCTCCCTCGATTAGGGCTTCTTTACAGCCACAATCCCAGTAAGCTTGAGTCGGTTAAGATAATCAATATAGATCATCATCCAAGCAATACCAACTTTGGGACGGTGAACCTGGTAGATCCTTCTGCGGCAGCGGTGTGCGAACTGCTGGTTCAGATTATGGAGCAGGAAGACTTGCCGATAACCGAAGATATTGCCAACGCACTCCTGGTGGGTATTGTGACCGATACACTCGGTTTCCGCACACCGTCCACTTCGGCTACAACTCTTCGAGTAGCCGCCACCCTGATGGAGCGAGGCGCGTCGCTTTCCCATATTAGCGAGCGGATTTTCAATACGAGATCTCCCAAGACCTTGCGTTTATGGGGCAAGGTTCTCAGCCGGACGCACGTCGACGATGGGATCGTATGGGCCGATATAACGAGCCAGATGCTGGAAGAGTGCGATGCGAGTCTGGAGGATGCAGACTCGCTCGTAGACTTCATCGCCGGTGTTCCTGAAACCAACGCAGCGTTTCTTTTCAGCGAGCAGTCTGGGAAGGTACGTGTGAGCATGCGAACCTCGGACATGTTGAATGCAGCGGAGCTTGCCCGTAGTTTCGGTGGCGGTGGGCATTTACGCGCTGCCGGATGTACGCTAGCTGGAACTATGGGAGAGGTCCAGACTCGTATTTTGAATGAAGCCAGGCGACGTATCGAGCTAATGGCTTCTGGGGGTGAGGGACAGTAAGCGCATGGGGCGGGCAAAACAGCCTGTCCTTACAGGCAGGGATTGGTAGCCATTCCAAATTGAGAACGATCGAGGGGTTTCTGAATATTTCCAAGCCGTACGATTGGACCTCTCACGATGTAGTCCAATTGGTGCGGCGGCTAACCGGCATTCGTCGTGTAGGCCACGCAGGTACCCTCGATCCTGCGGCTGTTGGCGTGCTTGTTGTTGCCGTTGGACGAGCAACTCGTCTGCTCGATTATCTGTCGGGCCAAGATAAAGCTTACTGCGGCGATATCGTTTTAGGTGCTTCGACCGATACCGACGACGCTGTTGGGACGGTTCTTCAGGTTTCGGATCCCAGCGGTATAGATCTCGGCCAGGTTGCGACAGCCCTGAGGTGCTTCCTTGGGGAAATCGAACAACTGCCCCCACAGTACTCTGCTATCAAATTGCAGGGGAAAAAAGCCTACGAGCTGGCGCGGAAAGGGGAAAAAGTCACCCTAACACCCCGTCGCGTCACTATCAAGTCGATGGCTATCGTAGGTTGGGAGCCACCCACAGTCAGCGTCGTAGTGCTCTGCTCTAAAGGCACCTACATACGCAGCCTTGCTCGAGACCTGGGTGAAAAGCTGGGGGTAGGTGGCCACCTGGGAGCACTCGTACGTTTCGCAAGCGGTCCCTTCAGCCTCGATGACGCTGTTGGAATAGAGGATCTGAGGCTTGCCGCTGAGTTCGGATATCTTGATAAGCTGGTATTGCCGGCGGACATCGCTGTTGCACATTTTCCGGCGATAATCGTCACAGATGAGAATGCCAGGGCTATGTTGGGAGGCAGAAGGTGGCCAGTACGAGCCGCCTCCGCGCCCGATGGACCGGTAAGGGTATTTTCAAGTGAAGGCAAGTTCTTAGGGTTAGCGATAGCGGTCGAGGGCAAATGGCAGCCCAAACTGGTTCTGGCGGAGGAGCAGTGACCTCAAGTTCTAATAGTGACCAAAAAAAGGCAGTAATGACCATCGGTGTGTTTGATGGGGTTCACCGAGGCCATAGGGCGTTAATCGGTAAGGTGGTGAAGCGCGCTGAGCAACTGGGCGTTCGGAGCGTTTGTGTGACCTTTACCCCACACCCTCAGGAGGTGCTCAATCCGGGTGTTTCTATACCGAGATTAACGACCCTTGAAGACCGTATAGCCTTGATCAAAGGACTTGGGGTTTCCGATGTATTGCTGATCCAATTCTCACAGACCATCGCTCAAATGTCTCCCGAAGAGTTTATTGCTCGCTTGAACGAGCGGTTCAGCCTCATCGAGCTATGGGTAGGTAGCAACTTCGCTCTTGGGCGAGGCAGGGTAGGCACCCCGGACCGACTGGCGCTTATCGGCAGCAAAAAGGGGTTTTCTGTTCACTCCTTTCCTCGTGTAGAGGCGGGTGCAGAAGCTGTTAGCAGCAGTCGAATAAGGACTTTGTTGAGTGATGGCCACGTTGCTGAGGCTGCCGAACTGTTGTGCAGATACTATTCATTGAAGGGGAATGTGGTCTCAGGAGACCGCCGAGGCGGGGCATCTCTAGGGTTCGCCACAGCCAATCTGGAGGTAGCAGAGAAGTTGTGTGTACCTAGAGATGGGGTGTACGCGGTCCATGGTTGGGTCGGGAAGAGAGATGCCTACTCAGGTGTGTGTAATATTGGATTTCGCCCGACCTTTAATGGACATAGAAGACAGGTCGAAGCGCATTTGATCGGTTTCCAGGGTGATCTGTATGGAAAGGAGATATCCCTGGAGTTCGTTGAACGGTTACGGGACGAGCGGCGGTTTCAATCGGTAGAGGAGCTTGTTGCGCAGATTACTAGCGATATTCAGCATGCGGAGAGGCTTTTATCAAGGGCGACGGCGCCTCAATGCGACTCTAATCGCAGAGGCGTCGCATTGTGATGGTTGATTAGTAACAGTGGCCCATTCTCTAAGGCGCTGGACAACTGTTACGTTGATTATTTACCCATTGCTGTTTAAGACAGCCTTGTGTTAGGATTATGACTACCCTCAGACTCACCTTCTCGATGGACAATTCATTGTAGGCTGGTGTAGAGAGGCCGTATGGCTTCGATAATCGCGATCTCTAATCAAAAAGGCGGCGTTGGAAAAACTACGACCACAGCAAATCTGGGTGCCGCGCTATTTCACATGGGGTACAAGGTTCTCCTGGTGGATATGGATCCTCAAGCGAACCTAACCTCAGCCTCTGGTTTAGCTGAGCTGCCTGCAACTACAGTGGCAGAGTCTCTGCTTGATCGGAAGGTACCTCTACCCATCATAGATGTCGCAGAGAATCTGGAAGCGAAGCTAGCCCTTGTCCCTTCATCGTTATCACTGGCGAGCGCTGAGGCTGCCCTGATGAATAAGCTCGGCCGTGAGCTTCGTTTGAGGGACCAATTGGTTCAACCGTCCTGCTATTTTGATTTTATACTAATCGACACCCCGCCATCCCTGGGCCTACTGACCATTAACGCGCTGGTAGCTGCTGAAGGTGTTGTCATTCCGACGGAAGCCCGACTGTTCTCCCTGCAGGGTTTGCAGATGATGCAGGAGAGCATAGAAGAAGTCCTCTACCTTAACCCCAAACTCAAGATTGTTGGGATCGTGCTTAGTAAGCTGGATCGACGGCTTAAAGAGGAGAAACTGGTTTCCGCCTATCTTCGTGAACGATGGGGGACTCAGGTCTTCCAGACCGAAGTAGGAACCAACAGTAAGATCCTGGAAGCAGCTTCCTCGGGGACGTCTGTTTTCAACTATGCTGGAGCCGAAAAAGCCGTCGAAACCTACCTTGCTCTGGCGAAGGAGGTAATCTATCGTGGCTAAGATGCGAGGTGGGTTCGACCCATCACGACTGGTAGAACCGGTAAGAAGCACTCCCATCGTCAGCAAGATTGTATCTGAAGAGATCGAATCTGCGGCAAAGGGATTTACCGAGATAAAAATCGTCGGGGTTGGCGGTGGAGGGAACAACGCGCTCAACAGAATGGTCGAGGCTGGTATTCGCGGCGTCAACTTCATCGCCGTCAATACCGACGCCCAGGCGCTCGAACATTCGCTGGCGCAGCATCGGATCCCTATCGGCGGCAAGGCGATGAAGCGTTTGGGAGCCGGCGGGGACCCTATGGTAGGGGAACGGGCGGCAGAGATCAGCCGCGATCAACTGGAAGAGGCGTTGATCGGGAGCGATATGGTGTTCATCACGGCGGGAATGGGTGGAGGCACCGGTACTGGGGCATCGCCTGTTATCGCGGAAATCGCAAAGAAGAACCGTTCTCTCACCGTTGCTGTAGTTACATTGCCGTTCACCTTCGAAGGACGCCGCAGGCGATTAGTGGCCGAGCAGGGCCTTCAATTGCTGACAGAGCGAGTTGACGCGGTTATCGCCATTCCAAACGATCGCCTGCTATCGATGGCTAACAAACGGATGAGCCTTCTGGAGGCGTTCAAACTAGCTGATAATATACTTCGCCAAGGTGTCCAGGGGATATCCGATCTCATTACGGTTACTGGGCTTATCAACCTCGATTTTGCCGATGTGAAGACTATCATGAGCGGCGCCGGCACCGCACTTATGGCTATTGGAGAGGGTAAAGGGCCGAACCGAGCCGCCCAGGCGGCACAGAACGCTATAGCCAGCCCTCTTCTTGACGTCTCGATCGATGGTGCTACAGGTGTTCTTATCAACGTGACCGGCGGACCTGATATGAGCCTCATGGAGGTTAGCGATGCGGCCTCGCTGATTGCAGAGGCTGCCAGCCCTGAGGCCAACATCATCATGGGAGCGGTAATCCATCCAAGGCAGTTGTCCAGTATCCAGGTGACATTGATAGCGACCGGTTTCGGAGCGGCTCACAAGCGAAAGCCCGAGGTAAAGGTCAGCGACGTCTTTGCGAAACTCGACCTGCCTGCGGATCAGCACCCGCCTCAGCCACGAACTCGGGAAGTGTTGCCACCTGAGGAGCCTTTTGAAGTTGAAGCGGAGAGTGACTACAGAGCTGCGCCGGTACCAAAGGATCATAGAGATTACGATGAATCTCGAGATAGGCGTGATAATAGGAACTTGAGAGACCTGGATATCCCGGCTTTCTTGAGAAGGCGCCGGCCCGAGTAGTAAAAAAAACTACGGGCACCGGTTTGATTGAAGGTATCGAGTTAAGAGCTTGGGGGTGCAGCAACCACGCTGCACCCCCTTTGTTATGAACCATCGAGAGATCGTTATTTCTCTTGGTCCTTCTTCACCTCGGCTATCACCTGCTGCATTATGTGGGCAGGAACCTCTTCATAGCCGCACATCTGCATTGTAAACCGCCCGCGAGCGCCGGTGATGGAGCGCAGGTCGGTGGCATATCGCCGCATTTCGGCATACGGAGCCCGAGCTTGGATCGTAGTAAACCCGTCCTCAGGCGTCATACCCAGCACCTGAGCTCGTTTGGTGTTCAGATCCCCGATGATGTCTCCTGTAAAGCTGTCCGGCACGGTGATGAATAGCTCTACTACCGGTTCTAGCAGCACAGGTTTGGCATCGGATAACGCCTTTTTGAAGCCCATGGAAGCGGCAATCTTGAAAGACATTTCCGACGAGTCTACGGGATGGTATGAGCCATCATACAGGGTCACCTTGACGTCCACTACCGGAGCATTAGCCAGGACACCCTCTTGCATGGCCTCTCGAACGCCCTTTTCAACTGCTGGGATAAAGTTTTTCGGCACCGCACCACCGACGATGCTGTCCTGGAACACGAAACCCTCTCCTCGTGGTAAGGGCTCTACTTCCAACCAGGTATCGCCGAACATGCCATGGCCGCCGGTTTGTTTCTTGTAGCGCCCCTGAGCTTTAGCAGAAGCAGTCACTGTCTCTCGGTAGGCCACCTTTGGTATTTCGATATTTACGTCCACGCCGAACTTGCGCTTCATCCGCTCGGCGGTGATGTCGACGTGGGATTCACCCATGCCTGACATCAGGGTTTCCCCTGTTTCGGCGCTCTTTTCCACCCTTATGGTCGGATCCTCTTCCGTCATTTTGGCCATCGCGGGACCCAGTTTATCCAGGTCGGCTTTGGTCTTGGGCGATATCGCTGCTGTGAAGACCGGCTCGGGGAACTTTATTCCTGCCAACTGGACTGGGTTATCTTTCGTTGTCAGGGTATCGCCGGTTGCCGTCTCCTGGAGCTTGGCGACCGCCCCGATATCTCCGGTGCCGATCCTTGGGACCGGCTCCTGGCGCTT
>JBMNNU010000133.1:0-8500 GCA_050942695.1 Chloroflexota bacterium | reverse complement strand
CTGTACAGTACGCCTCCCTCGATAGCGGTGCCATGCCGGGCAGCCAACAGCATGGCGTTGGCTTCGGCGTGGACACATATACAGGTGTCATACCCCTGCCCCGGGGGAACGTCTGAGTTGCAGCGAAGGCAACCACCTTCGTTACAGTTGCGGACACCCATAGGGGTCCCGTTGTATCCGGTGCTGACGATGCTCTTGCCTACTACGATGATGGCGCCGACGTGCCGGCGGCAGCAGTTAGATCTTCTCGCCACGTCCCTGGCTATTGTCATGAAGTAGTCGTCCCAGTTAGGTCGATCCATCGATCACTCCTGAAGAGCGAATAGCAGTTAGCGTGAAGAAAATCGCTACTCGCTGCTCGTTTAGTATTTTTCGTAATGCACTTTTGCGGAGTCAAAACCGGTGCGGGCTGGTTTCTGCTCGTCCGGATGCCCGATGGGGACCATGCATAGAATCCGGACTTTCGAAGGGACGTTCAGTAGCTGCCGGAGCTTGTTCTCTCTTTCCGTTCTAGGATAGATACCTACCCAAACACCGCCTAATCCCATGCTGGTCGCCTGTAGCAACAGATTCTCTGTAGCGGCGCTACAGTCGGACACCCAGTGGTCCGATACGTCCTCCTTGCCACAAACCACGAATACTACCGGCGCGTTGGCTGCCATCCAGGACCACTGGTGGACTTTGGACAACTGCTCGCGCAAGTCCTTGTCCCGCACTACGATGAATTCCCAAGGGGCGAGTCCGTTTCCCGATGGGGCGGCCATCGCCGCCTCCAGCAAAGCGTTGATTTGATCCTCAGTGACAGCTTCGCCGGTGTACCGGCGAATACTCCTTCGCTTTTTAATCGTATCCAGCACAGCCAGCCAACCTCCCGACTTCTTCGAGCCTTCTTTATCGCATCTAGCGCCGTCGGCGCCGGACGAAAGCCTGAGGATTCGTTCTTTGAGCTTCCTTAACCCTTGATATCGCGGCTATCACTCCGAAAATGGTGCCGATAAACAGAAAGACGAGAGCAACGGTCATGCTATTCTGCCAGAAGGCGATACCTGATATTACAAGACACAACACCTGCAGCCATGTATACTGGCCGGCCTTGGTTTTGATTACGGGGAATTTCACGTTCGCACCTCCTCGATCGACTATTATACCAGTAGTTGGCCGACAGAAAGTAAGGTGCGGAGGCTGCTAACTACTAGAAGGCCCCAGATGGTGGCCTGGTTGTGTCATAGCCGTAGGATCGAGCAGCCGGTCCAACTCTTTCGCCGAGAGGTTCGTCTTCTGTTGGGCTACGCTTCGAACCGTTCGGCCAGTCCGGGCAGCCTCTTTTGCGATCTCGGCAGCCATATCGTATCCGACCGCTGAAACCAGGCCTGTGGCGATCGCCAATCCCCTCTCCACCATCTCAGGTCCACGCTTGGTGGCTTCTACACCAACTACGAGTCGCTCAGTGAAGTTCCTGCTAGCAGAGGCCAGCAACTCGATGGACTGAAGCAGGCTGTAAGCGGCAATTGGCAACATCACGTTCAGTTCAAAATTTCCAGATTGGCCTGCAACGGTGATGGTTGTGTGATTGCCCATCACCTGAGCGCATACCATTGCTAGAGACTCGGCTATGACTGGGTTCACTTTGCCCGGCATGATTGAGCTGCCGGGTTGAACTGCAGGAAGAGCGATTTCGCCAATCCCTGCTCGCGGCCCCGAGCCGAGCCATCGAATATCGTTGGCGATCTTCATCAGCGCTACAGCCAAGCCGTTTAGAACACCGTGGAACTGCACTGCGCCATCGATGGTGCTTTGCGCCTGAAAGTGGTTATCGGTCTCCCAAATCTGGATACCCGTTAAGATCGATAGACGTTCACAACAGCGCCGCGAGAACTCGGGGTGGGTGTTTATACCAGTCCCAACGGCTGTTCCGCCTAAAGCCACCTCTTGAAGCTCCCTTTGGGTAGATTCGATACAGCGAATCCCCCGTTCCACTTGCCCAGCGAAACCGAGAAATTCCTGTCCTAACCGAATAGGGGTAGCGTCCTGTAGATGAGTGCGGCCCGTCTTCACCACCGGCATAAGCTGTCGGGACTTCTCCAACAGGGCGTCTCTGAGAATGGTTATGGCTGGAAGCAGCTCCTGCTGAATGGCCAGAAGGGCAGATAGATGAATAGTGGTAGGAATAACATCGTTGGATGACTGGCCTAAATTGACGTGATCGTTAGGGTGAACCGGCTCTTTGCCACCTTTTTTGCCTTCCAGCAGCTCGTTGGCACGGCCGGCGATCACCTCATTGGCGTTCATATTGGTTGAGGTACCAGAACCAGTTTGGAATATATCCACTGGGAACTGGCTATCCAGTTTTCCGTCCGCCACCTCACGAGCAGCTCGGGCGATGGCTGCGCCGAAGCGAGGGTCCAGAAGCCCTAGCTCTACGTTCACTTCGGCAGATACCAACTTGATGAGGCCTAATGCCTGTATGAAGCGGCGGGGGAAGCGAAGGTTGCTGATCGGAAAGTTCTCGATAGCTCGCTGAGTATGAGCTCCGTAATAGGCGTCTGCAGGTACCTGCACTTCCCCCATGGTGTCGCGTTCGATACGGACTCGCTGTTTCACCCCTGGTATCTCCCAAATACTTGCTATGTCCGCATCACTTCCTCGCAGATTGCAGGCCATTCGGCCGAACTGCTGCAAATCTGCCGTAAGATTTCGAATACCGTTCGCGCCACATACTTAACTATCAGGTTGGCCGTCGATATCCCGAAATAGTTGCTTGACAGGTCTGTAGGGGCATACTTATCATCCAGCTTCGGTATTATCTTTCCGAATTGTGGAATAATCGGATTTCGTCAGCTTTTGAAGAATTGAGGTCACTATGGGAGACAGGGATGTCGTACTGATTGGTGGGAAGCGCACCGCAATTGGAAAATTCGGTGGCACCATCAAGGATCTCTCTGCCGTGGAGATCGGCGCGCAGGTTATCAAAGGTACACTGGCGGCGACCGGGGTTGATCCATCACTGGTTGAAGAGTGCATCATCGGGCACGCGCGCCAGGCGTGCAACGGCCCCAACCCCGGCAGGCTCATGGCCATCAACGGCGGGCTTCCTGTCAATTGCCCGGCTGTCACAATCCAGCAGGCCTGCGTATCCAGCATTAAGGCCATCATGTTCGCTGCCCAGGCAATTACTTTAGGGGAGGCCGACCTTATCGTGGCCGGTGGAAGCGAACATATGAGTAGCATCCCATATCTCAGTCCGGATACCAGGTGGGGCACGAAAATGGGGGACGCTAGATTGATCGATGCCATGTTCAAGGACGGCTTCATCGATCCGCTGACTGGGAAACACATGGGGGAGCTGACCCAGGCGTTGGCTTTCAAACGGGGCATCAGCCGCGAAGCTCAGGACGAGTGGGCTCTTCTGTCGCATAAACGCGCGGTGGAGTTCAAGGAGTCGTTCCACGCCCGCACCATCATTCCCCTTGAAATCCCTCAAAGGAAGGGACCTCCTTTAGTGTTCAAGGATGACGAGCAGGTAAGGCCGGATACCTCTATGGAGAAGCTGGCTAAGCTGCCGCCGGTCTTTGCCAAGGATGGTACTATCACAGCCGGAAACGCCTGTGGGATCACCGATGGGTCGGTAGCCCTCGTGGTTGCTTCCAGGGCAAAGGCAAAGGAACTGGGCCTGCCCATAGTGGCCAAGATACGTTCCTGGGCGACGGCTTCGGTTGAACCCGCCGACTTCGGCATCGCCCCCGTCCCAGCTACCAAAAAGGCTTTGGATAGGGCTGGCTTGACCATCCAGGATATGGGGGTCGTGGAGATCAACGAGGCGTTCGCCGCCCAGACGTTGGCCTGTATGCAGGATCTTGGGCTGGAGGCAGATCGTGTTAACCTGCGGGGCGGAGCGATAGCAATGGGCCACCCCGTGGGGGCTTCGGGAGCTAGGATCGTGCTCTCCCTCATGGAGATAATGAAGGAGACAGGCACCCCTCTAGGCGTCGCCACGATCTGCGGCAACGGCGGAAACGCCGGAGCCATGGTTCTAGAGGGCGAGTAACACGTAAACAGTAAACAGACGACGTTGTTCCTTGGAACATCGACTCAAGGCGCAACGTCGTCTGTTTGACATAATAGTAGCTTTTGCATTTTCGTTCATTCATCAGTAAGATAGCCTATTGTTTGCCGTCGGTATCGCCAAGGCGCTTTTTCGTAAGAATTCCCGTTCAAGTAACAGTGTGAACTGTTGGATAATATGGAGGTGAGTACAGGGTGAGAGGCGCTGATGCACTAGTTAAATGTTTGCAGGCTGAGGGTATTCCTTTCGTAGCAGGCATAACCTCGGGGTCTACGATGGAGATATCAGATGCTTTGCTTGCAGCTCCCGAGATTAGGACAATTCTGACCCGGCACGAGCGAGTGGCGGCGGACCTGGCCGACGGGTACGCAAGGGTGAGCGGCAAACCGGGAGCTTGCATGGCTGTAATGGGACCTGGAGCAGCGCATATCTTCGCGGGGGTGGCTCAGAGCTACTCTGATTCGGTGCCAGTATTAGCACTCCTCGGGCAGACTGTGCGCGCCAGAGCGGGCGCGGGCGCTAGTGCCCAAGAGATGCATCTGCAAGAGATCTTTCGCACCGTCACCAAGTGGGAGGGGGTTATCAACCTCCCATGGCGTGTACCTAATATAGTCCGACTAGCCTTCAACGCATTGAAGAACGGCAGGCCGGGTCCTGTCATGCTTGAGATGCCTTCGGACGTGATGGCCGAGGAGTTCGACGGCAGTAAGTTCTCCTATAAACCGGTGCCAGCGACATCCAAATGGAGACCCGACGCATCCTCTATCGAGGAAGCAGCCGATATGCTGCTGGCGGCTAAACGGCCGTTGATCTACGCGGGCTCAGCCGTACTGCAGGCCGGCGCTACACCTGAGCTGATCAGGGTTGCCGAGCTTCTGAGCGCGCCGGTGATGACCACGCTCGGAGGAAAAAGTGCATTCCCCGAAAACCATCCGCTATCCGTCGGTTTTGGCGGCTTCCCTCAGTCGCGGCTGGGCACATCCATGGCCCACAAGTTCGCCCAGCAGACCGATTGTCTCCTCGCAGTAGGCAACGGCTTCAGAGATATGGCCACGACTATGAAGCCCTGGCCTGAAGGCGTGAAATTGATCCATTCACACATCGACTGGTCCGAGATCCATCGTTGCTATATGGCCGACGTTGCCCTCGTCGGGGACGCGAAAGCAGCGCTGGCCGACCTCGCGGTCGCCCTCGAGGACCGTTTGCCAAAGGCTAAGCGGAGCGTTAAGCCCGAAGTGACACTGGAAGTGGCCAAGGCTAAACAGGAATGGCTCGATATGTGGATGCCTTTGCTTACCTCGGACGAGGTGCCGATCAACCCCTTCCGAGTCACCTGGGAATTCATGCACGCCGTCGACCGGGATAACACGATTCTCACCCACGACGCCGGCGCCGTTCGCGGCCACTCCTGCCACCATTACGAGGCCACAGTACCCTTCGGCTTCGTAGGTATGGGTATGCAGAGCGAGATGGGTTGGTCGTTGGGCGCAACCATCGGAATGAAGTTGGCCTATCCAGAAAAACTTGTAGCTACGATCATCGGTGATGGCTCCTTCGGCATGGTCGGCTTGGATCTCGAAACAGCCGTTCGAAACCAGATCCCCACCCTGACGCTGCTGTACAACAACAGCTCAATGGGCATAGTTATGGATATCCAGGAGAACCAGTTTAACAGCCGATTCACAATGGTTGATCTGACTGGGGACTACGTGGGTGTCGCCAAATCCCTGGGCGCCTACGCCGAGCGGGTACAAACACCCGATCAGATCACCCCGGCAATTAAGCGGGCCATCGCTAAGATCGATGATGGTATCCCCGCCGTTGTGGAGTTTGTAACCAAGAAGCTGGTTCCTCAACCCGGCCCTAACGGACCGAAGAAAATATAATGCTGCGTACCGAGTGCTAAAGGAGTTTTGAGTTCTACGTTCTTTGATTAGGCTCAAGATATCGAACCAGCCACAGGGCACAAAACTTAGGGTGCAGGACTCAGGACTTAGAACAGATAAATTAAGGAGCAATCATGACCGAGTATCGTATCGTTAAAGCCGATAGATTGCGCTCGTTGACCGTTGGGATCTTCTCCGGCCTGGGGATGCCCCAAGCAGATGCGGAGAAGATGGGGGATATCCTGGTCGACGCCGATCTGAGAGGCGTATTTTCTCATGGGACTCGCTTCGTCCCTACCTACACCAAGTGGATTCGAGACGGGTGGGTCAATCTGAATCCCCAGATTAGAGTGGTTGCCGAGTCCACTGTAACCGCAGCCTTCGAGGCCGACGACTCGCTTGGGCACCTGGTATCAGTAAAGGCTATGGAGCACTGCATCAAAAAAGCCAAGGAGCACGGCATCGGAGCCGCTACCGTAGCCAACGCCCGCCATTGCGGCGCTATGGCATATTACTCCCAGATGGCAGCCGACGCGGGTTGTATCGGGCACGCGGTGACCAACGGTGGCGTCTTGATGGCCCCTTACGGTGGCATAGATCCAACCATCGGCCTAAATCCCCTATCCTGGGCCGTTCCATCCAATAAACCCTGGAGCGTCAACCTGGATATGGCGACGGCAGTCGTCGCCGCAAGCAAGGTAACGCAGGCTATCGAGAAAGGGGAGAAGATACCCTTAGGTTGGGCTATCGATCATGAAGGCAACCCCACGGACGACCCTTACGAGGCTAAGAAAGGCGCAATGCTACCCCTAGGCGGAGTAAAGGGCTATGGACTGGCGATTATCCTCGACGTTCTATCCGGCGTGCTGAGCGGTGGCCGCTTTGGCGCCAATCAAGGCCTGGAGAAGTACCGCCAGAAAGAGCAGAACTACTCCCATTTCTTCATGGCTATAGACGTCGAGAAGTTCATGCCGCTGAAGGAGTTCAAGGATCGGATGGACCAACTGATCGAAAGGCTGAAGGCCGGCAGGTTGGCCCCCGGATCGACGGGTATTTTGCTCCCTGGCGAGATCGAGTATAACAACCGGGTTCGCCACATGGCCGAGGGAATCTCTTACCCCGTGGTTATCCTCGATCAGATCGAACAGTTGGCAAAAGAGCTAGGAGCCGCATAGGGTCCTAAACGGGGGCCGGTATGAATGCCGGCCCCTTACATCTACTGCTCTTCCACTTCCTCCCGTTCCACCCGATCGATAAGCATCTCCCCACAGCGAGGACAGCGCTCTACAGATGGTGGATATGTATTGCGGCAGTTCGGGCAGTATCGGAGTATCACGTTCAACCACGGAGGGATAGGTAGCTCCATTCAATTCCTCCTGGCAAGCTCTTCTATCAGGTAGTAAGCTATCTTGCCTGCCGCTTCCAGATGCTCAGCAGCGATGTTGTCTACTGCGTCCTGTTTCGTATGGTAGTAAGGGTCGTCGACGCGATGTATGAACACCGCGGGGATCTGGGCATCGAGGAAGCTCGCATGATCGCTGGACATACCGAGTTTCAAAGCCATCTCCCTCGCTTCGTATCCAAGCGATATAGCGAGTTCGATGGTATGGTCGGCCAGATCCTTATCTCCCTCGATTTCAAAATGATCCCCCACTCCTACCATATCGAGATTCACCATTGCAACGATCTGCGATCTCTCCTGCTCCCCCAGCGATTCGACGTACTTCTTGCTGCCGATCAGCCCGATCTCTTCGTCGCCAAATGCCACAAATACGATGTCGAACGGATACTCGCGCCCACGGACAGCGCTTGCCAACTCCAAAAGGGTGCCGACACCCGAGGCGTTGTCGTTCGCGCCGGGGCCAACTGATACCGAATCGTAATGTCCCCCTACCACCAACTTCTTACTGCTGTCTGTCCCCTTATGAACGGCTACAACGTTGCTGCCGTTGAAGCTTTCGGTTTTCGCTTCCACCTTCATTCCGACCACCACGGGGCCTTTGCCGATGAGCTCGCTGAGCCGTTTTCCATCCTCCTGGGAAATCGCCACCACAGGAACGGTCGCCTCTCGGGCCAGTGCGCCCCTGAATTCACCGTTGCGATCGTTGTATACGATAACGCCGGCCACATCCCGTGACATCGCGTTGGATACCTTTTCCTCGAAAGTAAGCCCGCCTCCTCTCTCTATCAAGGCGATCTGGCCAGCCAGCGTTGAGTCGGGGAAATCGGAGGGCTGCCCCAAGCCGCAAAATAGAAGCGGCCCCTCCACAACCCCGCTGCCGGTATAGATGAAGCTCTTGGCGGCTAACTCCACCAGTTCAGGCTGCTTCACCAGCAACTCCGTTTCTTGGTCCTGGAATTGGCTAAAGCTGTAATCCTCTATCCTCGCCGAGTACCCTAAGGAGGAAAGTTGGCGCTGTATGTCTTGGGCTGCTTGTTGGGATGCCGGGCTGTTGCTGGGCCTCGAGCCGATATCCACGGCCAGCCCGCGAACGTAGCCGAGCGCCCTCTCACCCGATAAATTGGGTGGAAGGATAGTGGCTGTTGGAAT
>JBMNNU010000132.1:0-8529 GCA_050942695.1 Chloroflexota bacterium | reverse complement strand
CCTTTGGTTGGCCCCAGAACCCTGGCCTCGGCAGCTTGCCGATTTGCAGCTCGTCTACCATGCGCCAACCTAAATCCATGATCAATACCTACCCCTGTGAGCCTCTCCCTGTGGGGGAGGGGCCGGGGGTGGGGTCCGTCCTCCCCGTCAACCCATCCCCGCATCTCCACGTCGTCGCGTCCTAGCTCCGCTCGACTGCCTGCTCCGTTTGAGTGGGGGAGATGCCCTGAAGGTGGGCGCTGTGATGGGACAGAGCAGGCTCACCCTCACATCAGCCAATCGAGACGCCAGCCTCTCATCCAGCTCATCGAGGGCGAGGTTGGTGGTGATTACCGTGGGTAGCCGGTGGTTGTACCGGTGGTTCACCAGTTGATACAGCTTCTCCTCAGCCCAGGGGGTGCTGCTGTGCGCTCCCAGATCGTCAAGTATCAGTAGCGGAGCGGTGCGGATGGTCTCGAACAGCTCGTCGTAGGGCACCTTGCTGTCGGGGCTATAGGCGGAACGCAGGTGATCCAGCAGGTCGGGCACCACGACGAAGTACACCGGCTGTCCCCTGGCGATGACCTGGTTGGCGATAGCCGCGGCTAGGTGAGTCTTGCCGCAGCCGGTGGTTCCGAGTAGCACCAACCAGAGATGAGGGTTCTCTGCGAACTCCCGCGAGAGCTTGAAGGCATTCTTCAAGCTCTCCAGCGACTTCGCATCGACAGCCTGGCCTCTGGGATCGAAGTTCTCGAAGGTCATACCCTTTAGCAGCTCCGGCAGCTCGCTGCTGAACCTCTCCTGCGCCGCCGATTGCCGTTCCTCCACCTGGCACACTCTGCTTAGGGCGGGATCGGTCATCCGGGACCTCAACCGCTCGTCTATCTCATCCAGGTTACGGTTGGTGGTGATCACTGTAGGGAGCTGGGCGTTGTAGCGGTGATTGAAGATCTGGAACAGCTTCTCCTGCGCCCAAGGGGTGCTGCTCTGGGTGCCCAGGTCGTCCAGGATCAGCAGGGGGGAGGCCTTTACGTTCTCGAACAGTTCGTCGTATGGAACATCGCTGGTCGGGCTGAATGAGGCCCTCAGATGATCCAGCAGGTCGGGCACCACCACGAAGAGCGCGGATTCCCCGGAGCGGATCCGCTCGTTCGCAATAGCCGCTGCCAGGTGGGTCTTGCCGCAGCCGCTGGGGCCCATCAGCACCAGCCAGCCCGACGGCGATTTGGCGTATTCGAGACAGAGGTTGTAAGTAGCCTTGAATCGCTCCCGGCTACCTGGGTCGGGGTGCCGGCCCTCCTTGATGAGATTGTCGAAGGTGAGCCTGAGCAGAGGACCTAGATTGCTGAGCCGTTGCAGCCTCTGCAGGCGCTCCTGGGTAAGAGCCTCGCTCCGGCACCTGCAGGGGACCACCTTGCCGAAATCGGGGTGGCCTGGAAGGACATCTATGCGGAGGAGCCCAGCCCCCTTGCATATCGGGCATACCGGCTCCTCACGCGGTTCGTCGCTATCGTTGGAGGATGTGGGCGTACTTCCCCTCGACGTATTTGGAAGGGGACCCAGAGCCCTTAGAATGTCGCCTACCCTTTCCATCCTCACCTCTCCCCTTGGTGGCCCAGTTTTCCAGAATGCGGCGCACGTAGCGCCAGTTTCGCTTATTGTAGCTCACCGCCTCGCGGAAAGCGTCCTCAATCCACTCCGGCGGATACGCTTCCTCCGCCTGCTGTAACTCCTCCGCTATCAGCGGAGTGATCATCCCGATGTTCTGCTCGTATAGGTCGTAGATGGTGGGGCGTTGCTCCGGCAGTGTAGCCCACTCCACCCTGGTTACGGTCCCCTCGGCCAGCCTCCGCTCACCTCTCTCCACCTGCTTGAGTAGATCCCGGTTGAGAGCGTTGTTCAGGAAGTAGCAGCGATCGCCCGACTCATCTCCCTGAAGCGCTACCCCCAGAAAGGTCCCCCGGGCGCATGCCCTGTCCAGTGCGGCAATCAGCCGCTGCTCCGGGGGCTTCCCCTCCGGGCTCCGTAGGGCCAGCAGCAATACGCGGTCGGCCGACAGATCGCTCAGCCTGACCATACGTGGGAAGCCGCGCTTCTCGTACAGCGCCCTGAAGAGGTGCAGGGTGACCTTCAGTTCCGCCAGATCGTCTATCTCTGCCAGAACCGAACTGAAGAACAGATTCGGCACCGGCGTATACTGCATCCTGTCCGGGAAGCCTGCGAACCTTTTCATGCTACTCATAGCGATAGGCCTCCAGGTCCACGAAGCGGGTATATTTGTCCAAAAAGAGCAGCGAGAACTGCCCTGTGGGGCCGTTGCGGTGCTTTGCAACGTAGATGTCGGCTATCCCCTTTTTCTCGGTCTCCTTGTCGTACATATCCTCCCTGTATATGAACAGCACCACGTCCGCATCTTGCTCGATAGAGTTGTGCACGACGATGTTTCCTGCAACGAAGTTGTGCAAAGGGTCCACAGTTAGGTCGTAGACATCGGCATCGCCGTCGGGCTGAATCGATACGACCTCGTCCCAGTAGATATCGCTTTGGGACAATTTGGAGAGCTCTTGCGATTGGACAACCTGAGCCAGCCGAGCGGCTCTCTGGCGGCTGATGTTCTGCTTGTACAATGCAGTGCCGCAGTAAGAATTGCCTAGGGCATCTTGCATCTGCCGGGTCGTTAAACCGGTTTTCTGCATAGCGGGAATGGCGACCTGCCGCCACACTTGTCTGGGAATGATATCCCGATTGGTATTAGCGACACGTCCTTCAAGATATTTCAGAATAGCTATTCGATGTTCCTGTTTGCTATCGCCGAGTGCGCCCACCAGATTCAAGAATCTCTCAATTTCCAGCTTCCCATCGATCACAACGTGGTATTGATCGAGCCCTTTGCCGTTCTGAGGTTTCCGTCGAAGAGTGGCGTTGATCCCCAGACGCAATAACAGTGATTGAACATCACATGCCAAATCAGCACTGCTGCTGGCATAGTAGATAGCGGGTTGAGAATGGCCAGGAGTGCCCAGCCGGATGCAACCATCCGTAGACCAGAGGTGTCGTAGAAACGTAGCTACGCCAGCTTCAGGTTGCGCGAAAACCTGCTCGGGCACACGCTTTTCGTAGGATCGAAGGTTGAAAACTCTCATTTTTTCGAGCCAGGTGGCCACGGGATTGTGAACGCCGTGAGTAAGCCGATAGCTGGCTGCCAGGTATACCTGATACCAATTCCGCTCTCGGCATATTCTGGGTTTTACCGCATCCCCGAATACCTTTGTAGCTAGGCTTGCAACTGTTTCGGCAATGCCTAGCTCTTTTGTTGTGTAATGTATAGGCTGGCGAGCAAGGGTACAGCCGTCGCCAATTAGATGCCCTAACAACGCTAGTTCATCGTCAGTCATTGAAGGGTTTTCCGGCCCACAGAGCCGCCTGGGGAGCGCTATGCGAGTACCCACTGAGAGCTCGTCTAGCCGCTTCCATCCATCTATTGTCAGGAATTTGTGATTGGCTGTGGCGCGAAGGTTTCGGCCCAGTCGAGTTACTAGCTTGAAGACAGGTTTCCGCCCTGTTGGGAAAGCACGAGAGACTGTACAGGGTTCAAGTTGCCAATTTTCGGTGTTGATAGCCAGAACACGGAAACCTTTCTGTCCAGCAAGCTGCTCGATGGGGCGATAGACGCCGAGGTCGGGTAGATATACAGCCGTTTCACCGGCCAAGCAGCCACTTTCGCGCAGGTCCGACAGCATGGGGATGTGGGGGGTGCGGGCCTCCACGGCGCGGGAGAGCTGCGAGAGGGCAATGACGGGGGCGTTAAGCTCCCTGGCCAGCGCCTTGAGGGAGCGGGATATCTCCGATATCTCCTGTACCCGGTTGTCGCCGCCCCGGCCGCTGGTTGCTAACTGCAGGTAATCTACTACCAACAGATCGATCCCCACCTCGTTGTGGAGCCGCCTGGCCTTAGCCCGCAACTCCGAGATGGCGATGGAGGGGGTGTCGTCGATGTAGATGGGCGCCGCAGAGAGCAGCTCGAAGGCGTGGTTCAGCTTCCGCTGCTCGGACTCGTTGATGTTCCCCGTCCGCATCCGGGTTGCGTCTACGCCCGACTCGGAGCAGAGGAGTCGGTGCGCTAACTGCTGCTTGGACATCTCGAGGCTAAATATTGCACAGCAGACGTTGTGGCGCAGCGCTGCGTTCTGGACGATGTTCAGCGCCCAGGAGCTTTTGCCCATGCTGGGCCGGGCGGCTAAGATGATCAGGTCGGAGCGCTGGAGGCCACCCGTAAGCTTCTCCAGCTCGATGAATCCAGTAGGAATGCCCCGACCGCGACTGTCCTCGGCCGCCTGTCGCTGCATCTCCTCCAAATAGTCCGCCAGGATAACGTTGAGCGGCTCGAAGTCTTTGGTGGAGCGGCGCTGGGCGACGCCGAACAGCACCTGCTCGGCCTTCTCGATGGTGGTGTCCACGTCCAGCGAGTCGTCGTAGGCCACGGCGGCGATCTTGCCGGCGGCGCTGATCAGCCGACGCTTGATGGCCGTGCGCTCCACGATTTGTGCGTAGTGCTCTATGTGGACCGCGGTGGGCACGACGTTGACCAGTTGGGAGAGGTAGGCCAGGCCGCCCACCTCCTCGTAGCGCCCGATCCTCTTCAGTTCGTCGGAGACGGAGAGGAAGTCCACAGGCTCGTGGCGATCGTAGAGGTCCAGCATCACGGTGTAGATGGCACCGTTCCGCTCCCGGTAGAAGTCCTCCGGCTTCAGGAATGCCGCAACCTTCCCGACGGCTTCCGGGTCCATGAGGATGCTGCCCAATACGGCCTCCTCGGCCTCCGGATTTTGAGGGGGCAGTCTATCGATGGGATGGGTGGTGTCGATACGGTCTACGGCCATTTTCTAGCGATGAGTCCTGAGTGCTGAGTCCTGAGAACTGAGCCCTGAATGCTGAGTCCTGAGTTTTCAATTAGACTC
Source organism: Chloroflexota bacterium (assembly GCA_050942695.1). GTDB lineage: Bacteria > Chloroflexota > UBA6077 > UBA6077 > UBA6077 > JBMNNU01. Next base: position 3,592 of record JBMNNU010000132.1, on the reverse strand, counting down.
AGAACTTAGTTAACGCAGGACTCAGGACGCAGGACTCAGGACATTTATTCGGCAGTTTCCTCGCCCTGTACGATCAGGTTGACGGTGGTATCTACGTTCTTGGAGAGTTTGATGGGGATCTTATACTCTCCTACGTGGCGGATCGGCTCCTCGATCTCGATCTTGCGCTTGTCGACAGTCTGGCCCAACTGGCTCTCTATGGCCTCGGCCACGTCGGCATTGGTGATGGAGCCGTAAAGCTTCCCGCCCTCGCCCACTTTCGATCGGACGGTAATGCTGCTGTCCGAGATCTTTTTTGCCAGCTCCCTCATCTCCTCGTCTATCTTGGCCTGGCGCTTCCTCTCGGCCGCCTGTTTGATTTCGAGATCTTTAAGGGTGCCGGGTGTGGCGATGGCGGCCAGCCCCTTGGGCAGGAGGAAGTTGCGGGCGTAACCGTCTGCGACCTCCTTCACCTGGCCTTCCTTGCCGACCCCCTGGATGTCCTTTAGCAATACTACCTTCATGGGTTGTCTCCTTGGGTTGGGTACTTCACCAACATGCACTCTGATTATACCAGAGGCAGGCGGCTTGATTATATGGGAGGGAGCGCGCGAATAGGGGTGAATGGGAGGGGTGTTCTGTAAGAGGCTCCATCTCGATGTGCGGGAGGCGGTTCCTGCGAACCAAAACGCAACGCCCATTTACAGATTCTCTTCTTTGATCGTATCCGCGATGTTGTCGTTGCGGATCATCGCCCCGGAGACCGTCATGGTGGCGAAGACGATCGCCAGGATGCCAGCGATGCAGGCCAGGATTGCCCCCCAGGGCAGGGTGAAGTCAAAGGTGCTTACCCCGTCGAACTGGTAGTAGATGAATACGCTCAGGGCGATCCCCAACGGCAGCCCGAAAAGCAGCGCCGTCAGCCCGTAGAACAGGCTCTCGTAGCGCAACATGAGCCGCAAGCCACCCGGCGTCAGCCCGACCGACCTGAGCATGGCGATCTCGCGCCGTCGCAGCTTGATGTTGGTGTCTAGCGTGTTGACGATGTTGGTCACCCCGATCAGCGTGATCAGCGTCAGGAACCCGTAGAAGAACAGGTTGATCAGCAGCGTCTGCAGATATTGGCTCTTGTTGAACTCCTTCATCGAGAAGTACGAGATATCGCCGCCGGTCGTCGCCTTGTAGAGCCGTTCGATGGCTTCCACCGCTGCGTCCGGGTCACTGCTCTTGACGGCCATGTGCCCGAGGGCGATCGGGCCCAGTTGCAGCATCCGGTCGCTCAACCCGTCGAAGACGGGGTCCGAGACGATCAATTCAGGAACCAGCGACACCCCCAGGAAGCCGAGAGGTGTCTCCTGGGCGACCGCGCCTACCGTCCACGTCAGGCTGGGCGTTGCTTTGTCCTCGGATTGAGAGGAGGCCCAGCCGGACATCTTAGAGGCAGTGATCGTATCGCCCGGCTTCAGGTTGAACAGGTCGAAGTCGTACAGCTTGCCGCCCTGGCGCAGGGTGGCGTGGTTGAGCAGGATCCCAGCTGGCGCGGAGGGATCGGCAAACTGCTGCGCGTCCAGGCCGAGCTGCGAGGCGTAGTGGCTGAATTCGGCCGGCCCCACGGCGCACACCTTGAGCACGAACTCGTAGGTGCCGCCTTCTACAGCGCGGGGTAGATTCTCACGTTCAAGGCTGTTCAGCTCCTGCAGAGCTTGGTACGCCGGGTCGGTGATCACCGCGCGCGGGGGAACGTACGCCTCGTGGGAGCAGCGTTTGTAGGAAACCCGCTGCACTTCCGGCAGTTGGCTGACCAGGTCGGCAAAACCCTCGGCGTGGCTTTCGCGGTAGTCCAGGTCGATCTGCAGGTCCCAGTTCATCGCTTTGTTAGCCATAGCCTGGGTGGTGCTCGTGTAGAGCATCAGGGCGTTGAAGGCCACGAACAGGATGATGCTGATCATGAGCGAGAGTAACGTGGTGAGGTATCTCTTGCGGTCGCGCTGGAGGGATTTAAGCGCCATCTCGCCCTCAAACCCGAACACACGCCTGATCAGCGGGCTGGTGCGCAGCTTGAGCGGCTTGTCCTCCTGGATCTCGCCGCTCAAGCGGATGGCATCGATGGGCGAAACCCGGGCGGCGCGCCGGGCAGGAGTCCAGGCTGATAGCAGGATGGTCGCTGCGGAAAACAGCACAGTCAGTCCGATGACCGGCGGCGAGACCACCAGCGGCATCCCCTGCTCCGCGTCAAGGATCAACTGGGAGACGATCCCCTGGGTGAGCTTCAGCAGGATCCCGACCCCAGCGATGGCGCCCAGGATGCCCAGCGGGATGCCGATCACCGCGATGACCCCGGCTTCGGTCAGCATGATGCGGCGGACTTGCGCCGATGTGGCTCCAACGCTGGCAAACATGCCGAACTGCTTTTTGCGCTCGCCGATCGAGATGGCGAAAGCGTTGTAGATGACCAAGGCCGAGCCGCACACGATCAGGGCGATGAGGGTGGCGATGATCACCAGGAAGAAGCGCACGTAGTTAGAACGGCCGCTGGCGCCCAACCAGGGCAGCAGCCGCTCGTTGAAAGAAATGCTCTCCTTCGCTGGCTGGCCATCCGGACCGAGAGACACAGTCAGACCGGCGTCTTTGGCAATTTCCAGAGCGCTGGTGGAAATGCTGCGCGGATCGTGTGCCAGGATCGAGATGTCCACTTTGTCTGCGGCTGCCAATTGCGCCGGGTCGAGATAGGTGAGGGCTGGGAAAGCGGCGGGCATGCTGGTCTCACTGGCTAGCGGAGCCATCACTCCTACCACTGTATAGCTTTTTGAAACTGACGGGGTAAAGGTTTCCCCACCTTGCAGAGCGACATATTCTTCTCCTCCCCATGCCTTGACACGTTCATCGTAGTCGGGGATATTCCGCTTACCAAAAGCTACCTGCAGTGTGGAACCAGGTTTCAAGCTCAGGCCAGAGTCCCTAATCATCACCGATGGAATGAGCAACTCATCCCTGTTTTTGGGGAAGCGTCCTGAAATCAGCTTGATGGGGTGGTTTTGGAATGAAAGCGCATCGTATGCCGTGATATACAGGTAGGGCCGAGCTGTGTTGTGTCCGCCGTAGGTGGCGCTACCGAGCGAAGTGCTGAACATCGCCGTCTGGACAGCGCTGTTCTCGATGATAGCTTTCGCCTTGGCGTAGGGCACGGCATGGAACTGGGCGTGCCAGTTCCCCGCCATGAAGATCTCGTGGTTGATCATCACCTTCTGGAAGCTGACCCCCAGCAGGAACACCCCACAGATCAGGGCGGAGGACAGGATCACCCCCAGGATGGTCACCGCGGTACGCTTCCTGTTCAGCCGCAGGTACTTCAGGGTATACGTCGTGAGGATGTTCATGCTCGCACCACCTCGTCACGCACGATGCGCCCGTCGCTGAAGGAGATGATGCGGTCGGCCTGCAGGGCGATGTCGCGGTCGTGGGTCACCACGATCAGCGTTTGATGGTAGCGTTGGTTGGAGAGCTTCAGCAGCGCGATGATCTCCTTGGAGTTGTTGCTATCCAGGTTGCCGGTCGGCTCGTCGGCCAGGACCAGCGCGGGGTTATTGATCAGCGCACGGCCGATGGAAACGCG
>JBMNNU010000131.1:0-8554 GCA_050942695.1 Chloroflexota bacterium | reverse complement strand
CGAAGTTTTATGTGCTAGATCGGGGAAAAAGGTTACTGAGAAGCGTGAAACGGGCAGAAAGCCGGTTAACCTATTGGCGATACCGAGTCTTCGGCTGTAGTTCTTCCCGCCACCCCCATGGTCGGTAGCGAACGTCTTCTTACGCAGCCAAGAACCGAGCATAACGGCCATGTTGGTAATTAGTGTCTGGTATTGATGGCAGTGGATAACGTCATGGCCGAAAAGCTCTCCAAGAAACCAGGGACAGAGGGGATTGACACGTTTCCCGTCGACATATCGTATCACCGGGTAGATCTTAATTGTGAGATTGCCCTCATGCCTCACAGACATCTTCTCGGCGAAGGATACGAGGGTGGTGGGCTCATATTTAGCCAGGGCCCGGCTCAGCTCTGTGGGGTAACGCTCACCTCCGCCGACCACAGCCTGTTCTGAAAAGGGGATGGGGCTGAGCTGCAGAATCGACATAGTCCTAACGGTAACTCGCCTCCATCCAACTGGGATCGAACGAGTCCAACCTTTTGTCCGGATAGACGAAGGTCGGGTCTTTTCGGGCGACTATAGTGATACTGGCGCCCCACCGGCGGGTGAGTGGGGCTGTGACCGTTTGTAGAAACGGGTTCCGAAATGCGATCGAAACCGATTCCAGAACACGAAAGCCAGCCCTATCCAGCGAAAAAGCGAAGGTGGCTGGTGTATAGGCGTTTATATGCTCCGAAGCCTCGTACCCCAGAGGGCGGCGGAGTAACCTAACCCCCTCTCTGACGAACCAGGGCGGGATAACAGGTACCTTGGCTATCAATAGTCCGTCCGATGCGAGAATCCGGTGGAGTCGGTTCAACAGCAGGTGAGGGGCTACAAGGTGCTCGAGCAGGTTAGCGCACCAGACGGCCTCGAACGATTCAGGAGCAAGAGGGATCGCGTCTTCAACGTTGCAATCTACCACATCGAGACCAATAGACTGGGCAAACTGGCGGCTTCGTTCGTTTGCATCGAGCCCGATAGAGCCAGGGCCGAAATGGATCAGGTAGTGGCCGTAGCCACACCCCACATCGACTACCCGTCTTTTGCCGAGGTTGTACCTTTCCACGATCTGCAAGAAGGAGATGGGCACGGTAGCGAAGAACTTGCGAAAGATCCGCTCGTTCTCGGATCGATCAAAACAGCCTGTTTCGACGACTCGCCGTTTCACTTCATTGAGATCCAAAACCGTTACCCCTTCACCGCCAACTCATAATGTTCCACCAGTTTTGCAGCAGTTACGTTCCAGCTCATCGATCGTGCCCGTTCCCGACCAGCGGCCCCCATGCGGGCCGCTAGTTCCGGATTGGATAGAAGCTCCAACATAGCTTGCGCAGCAGCCTCGGGCTGCCCTTGAGGTACCAGGAGGCCGGTTTCGCCGTTCACGATCGCCTCCTCGGCCCCGCAACCGTAGCTTCCGATTACCGGTTTTCCACAGGAATTGGCCTCCAGATAGATCAGGCCAAATCCCTCAAATTGAGTCCCGAGGGTAAGGGGAGTCAGGACGAAGATCGAGCAACCACGGTACAGCGCTATCAACTGTTCATCGGAAACCTGCCCGAGGAAGTGGACGCTGTCGGCTACCCCGGCTTTCCTGGCTTTCTCCAGAAGCTTCTGGTGAAAGCTGTCGTCGTGAATCATCCCGACGATATAGTACTCCAGATCGGGTTGGGCTCGTTTTGCCAGGGCGAAAGCTTCCAGGGAAACACCGTAACCCTTGCGAGGTTTGATTGGACCTACCGACAAGATGTAGCGTTTGTTGGTGGGAGCTACGGATTGATCGATCTGTACTTGGAATCTATCGAAGTCGACTCCCTCTGGAATCACCCCTGTAACCACTCGCTTGACTCGTTCTTTTAACCGCTTCTCTGTAAACCGGCTTACACACAGCACCTGTCTTGCTCGATAGTACGCGTATCTGAGCAGCAAGGCATCGCGATATCGGGTTAACGGATAGATGGAATAGGTGCCGTGTGCCGTGATAAACAACGGGCGGTTACCGGTAGCGATTGCTGCTACCGGCGAGTAGGGTTCGGTTATACAGTGCAACACATCGCATCCTTTAGCCATCCTGCGTACCTGTTTCCAGTTGGCCAATGTGGTACTCAGCAGGCTGCGCGTCTCCCATAGGAAGGATGAGATGGAGTGGTGGTCGGGATACTCAAGAAGGTCGAACTCCGTGCATAATGCTTTTGGTGAGAGTATGCGCAAGTCGACTCCGCGATTGATTAGAGCCCTTATCACCGCAATGGAATATCTACCCCATCCATGTTTGTGGGAAAGCTCATCAGTAATGAGGCAAATCTTCACCGGGACACCTCGTAAATCTCGATCATTGGACCCGGCCTTTCAACCTTCCATAGCTCCAACAACGGGTTCTCCATGTTGTTCAAAATATCCGATGGTACGTAACCTTCATCTTGGGATGGGCTGATAGTAGCTATCAACCGTCCATAGCGGGCCAGGTAAGCCCTTAGGCCTAGATGGCCCTGGTGCTCTGATTTCCAGCGAAAGTCAGTTACCACGTAATACTGATGTGGGTGGTTTGCCAGGTAGGCGGAGAGATTATCGACCTTTGGTGACGTGTCGATCAAGTTGAGACGGCTCAGCCGGAAGGCGGTCTCGCCGGGAGGCAGCCCTTTCTCCAACAACCACTGGTCACGAGCGCCCAGGCTTTGGGGTGCTGCGGCATTTTGGGCCCGTAAAGTCTCAAGATCTGGGGTAAGCGGGGGGGAGTATGATTCCACCGCGATATCTGAACTTGCCGGTATGTTCTTCTCTATCCATTCCTTTGCCAGCGTGCGCGTATCGGTCCTGGCAAGTAGCTCGTCATAACGTATAGAAGGGATCGCAACGAGAATAGTTAGAATGACAATCGCCATGGCCGTGATCGAGAAGCGTGGCTTGCTGCCATCGCCGAGGCAACGCTTTACTAGCTCTGCTCCCGCAAAGCCGGCCGGAAGAGCCCAGATCACGACGGCAGGCAGCATGTACCGTTGCTCAAGGCTGGGAGATGTCGTGGCAAACATGAAATAGTGAAACAGAGGATATGAGAGCACTAATGGGGCAGTAGCTGGAAAACGCCGTAGGGTCAGGACGGCTCCTATTAGACCGAGAATAGTGATAGCCGGCTCATACGTAATAGTGGCGTGAGCAAAAAAGGTAAAACCGTTCTTTTCTTGGAAAAAATTGGCGTAGTGCCCAACGATCTGGCCGCCGATGGACGAGTCGCCGTGGGAGTGAAAAGAGACGAAGCGGTCGAACTGGAGTAGTATGTAAGGGTTAAGAGCAAAAAATGCGGCTGGCGCTAGTATGCAGGCAAGCAGCATGTAGAGGTGGCTTCGATAATCGATGAGAGGCAGCCCTCTTTTTCGAAGGTGTACCCAATGGGCTATCAACGGTATTGCCATCAACAGAAAGCCGTTGAAAGATGTGGCTGCCGCAAACCCTACCGATAGGCCGGCGAGAACGTAATCGCGTTTCCGGCCTCGCTCAGAAATATTCAGCGATATCCATAGGGCGGTTAAGACCCAGAAACAGATCGGTACCCAGTGGCGAGCCTGGTGCGACATCTGCACGTGCATGACGGAGACCGCAACCAAGCCAGCGGCGACAACGCCCGGCCACTGGCCGTACAACCGTCTCCCTACCCAGTAGATGAGCGGTATCGTTGCGGTGCCGATCAGAGCGATAGCCAACCTTGGTAGCAGATAAAACAGGGTGGGGTCGGAGTAGGCGAACTCCTTGAAATGGGCGATGGAGTCGAACATGCCGGTTAACAGCCCCACCACCAGCAACCCCAGATACTCCCCTGCGAACAGGTACATAAGCAGCGCCGGATAGATAAAGGTGGGCGGCTGCAGGCTTTGAGATGCTCCCATACGGAGCGCCCCTCCTACCATGGTGCTTTCATCGGGTACGTATTGATGCGGAAGTCCGTGGTCGATAGCAAACAGCCTCAGCGCCAATCCGGCGATGGTGATCAGCGCCACGATCAGTAGTGCTGAGTGCTGAATGCTGAGTGCTGAAGGTGTTTGTTTATTCAAGGTTGTTGGCTCAAGGGCATCTGTTCCTGGTCGCTGCTCGGTTTTCATCGATCTATATAAACGCTGCTTTGCAGCATCGCTTGCATATTGGGAGCAACCTCTTATCCATCAGCAGTTGGCGATATCGGCGGTACTCTTCCGAGTTCCAGATATCCTCAACCGACTGCTCCAGCAAGTTTCCAAATGGGCGCCTGATAACTCCACAGTGGTGAACGTTACCGAGATGGTCTAGCCTGAAGGTCGGGGTATCGGTCACCAGTTTGGCGCACACGAGATGCAACCGGTCTGGCGCGGTGCCGTCGTAGTACTCAGGCAGCTTTCTAGACCAGACATCGGGGCTGAAAACTGGATATACGCCAAGACGTCGCCCTTCCCTTTTCAAGTTTTCGATCGCATCGGCCAACTCGTCATAGCTGTAATCGAAGCCCTCGCGAACGTTGGTGCAAATCTCGTAATCGTTGGAACCCCAGCCCATCCTCTCTTGAAGGATTTTCTTGGTGAGTCGTACATCGAACTTGGTATAGGCTTCTTCGAAGATGTAATGTACGAACGGAATACCCAAGCTCTTACATATGCGGAGTATCGATGTTAGATCATCGAGGTTATCTTTGAGAATGACGGCGTTAACGCTGACGGTAAAATAGGGTAGGGTCTCTGCGATCGCTTTAACTGTTCTGGAAAAAGCGTAGGGGCGACCTCGAATTTCGTTGTGGATTTGCTCCGAGCCGTCGATCGAAAAGCTGATCCACTCGATGTTGTCGAATCGCCTCAGTTTCTCGATTTTTTCTTTATCGAGAAGAGTCCCGTTGGTCATCAGGCTGGTGGGTGTACGGCGTTTCCATAGATATTCCAGGAGATCGTAGATGTCTTTGCGCATGAAGATCTCGCTACCCACCAGTTTCGTATCAAACACGTTGATCCGCTCGTAAATCGCAATTATCTGGTCGAGTGTGAGCTCTTTGACACCTACCTCTTCCTCCCGATAGTCTCCCTGGTAGCACATCTTGCAGGCCAGGTTACACTTCAGGGTCGGCTCGTGGCCGATGGAGAATGGAGAGCCAGCCTGCACCTTCTGGTCGCTTCGGCTAGACAGAATGCGGTACTGGCTAGCGAGCTGGTTGCGCCGTTTGCGGAAAAGATAGTCGGCGTAAGGCTGATATAGCCAGCCGAATAATCTGGGCTTCCCTGTGATAGCGCGTTTTGCTAATTGAGTGATAGGGGGCATAGCGTTTCTCCTCGCGCGGCAGTATCGCCAACGAGGCTTAGAAAGTCAAGGCAGGGAGCAGGATGCGTTGCCGGAGCTTTTCGGGCAATGCTACAATCGCACAGCGCTATCGATTTTACTTCAGGTGGCGCATAACTTGAATCAGGATTCCCCCTCACCAATGAGATCCGATGTGCCCTTAAAGTCTCGGTTAGCATTGTTTGTTTGCGGTAAAGGTGTCGGGAAGGACATGTTCGCGCTGTCCTTTCTCCTCGCTTTAGCTATATTGATTTCTATTCAGCCAATATTACTGGGTGGTACCATCTACGACGACGATATCCTGTTGATGAGTATCCCTGTGTACTCCTGGTACGGGGAGCAGTTGAGACAGGGAGTCCTACCCATCTGGTCGCCGGCTTTTGCCGGAGGCTTCCCTTTGGCTTTCGCGATATACGGCTTTTTTTATCCTCCCGATATCCTTTTCTACCGGCTAATGGATGCGCCTCGCGCTTTTCACCTTTCTCTTTCCTTACATCTAGCATTGATCGGAATCTGTACTTACTGGTACTGTCGCGTTCTAGGACTGCGGCGACTCCCCTCTCTAGTTGCTGCCGTAGCTTTTCAAATGGGTAACCAGGTGCTGGCCTGGCCGTCTAATGGGTTTATTACAAAGGCTCTTTTCGCCTTGCCGGCTCTATTAGCCGTCATCGAGCTGATGATCAGGAGGAGTTGGCGGTACTGGGTGCTTGCTCCCATCATAGTGGCCGTTGCGCTTCTCGCAGGGCATGCTCAAGCGGTCCTCTCGGCATTGGCCGCAGCAGGCGTGTACTGCTTGGTGGTTGCTGCGATTCGTTGGCCGGCTATAGGTTCTAGAGCTACGATCCGCTTCCTGCTTCTCTTAGGGCTGGGTGTTGCACTTGGGCTAAGCCTGGCGGCGGTCCGAGTTGTTCCCACCCTGGAGATAACCTCGTTAACCATGCGAGCAAGCGGTATGGGATTCAATCAATCGGCCGTGGATTCCATCGAACCCTGGGCTCTCGTCGCAGGCTACCTGCTGCCAGCAGTATTTGAGCTTCCTGGGAGAGCAGTAGCTCGCCCCGATTACGTTGGAGCGCCTGTCCTGTTTCTAGCCATTTTGGCTTTGCTGGCGATACGGCGACTGGATCGAGTAGCGCGCTTCCACACCGGGTTCGCTGGGATCGTGACGGTCCTTTCTCTCGGGGAATTCACCCCTGCCTATGGATGGCTTCTTCAATTGCCCTTTTTCTCCTATTTCCGAGAGCCGAACCGCCTCTCCCTCGTGTCTGCTCTGTCGATAGCCGTCCTGGCTGCCTATGCTTTGGATCGCCGATTGGCGCTCGATCTGAGCGCACAGAAACGTCGATACCGTGGATTGGTCGTATTGGGTTGGCTCGTAGTCGTGGCAGGAGGTGTTTACCTGCTGTTGAGCCTGGCCTTCCAGTTTGGGAAGGGAGGGGTATTTAACGATCTGCATCGTGTTGTCGAGGACGGCGGCCTGGATGCTCTGAATCTGCTTCGCCCTCGTGTGGGAGTAGCAGTGCTTAGCCTCGTTGCCGCTCCGATACTACTCGTGGCTTGCGCACGCCAGCGAATTACTCACAGATTACTCGAGCTTTCTGTTCTAACGCTAACCGTTGGTACCCTATTCATATTGGGCTGGGTTCAGAATCTGTGGATGCCCCCAACTGCTTTATACGACCCACCCGCCCTGCTGCAAACGCTGAAGTCTGAAACCGAGCCCTTCAGAGTCTATTCTTGGGCTCCGAGAGTAAGCACCTACAACGTACGAGCCTTTTACGAGGGTATCGTTGGGTATCCACCGTCTCGAGAGTTCGAGGAGCGTTACCAACGGCAGTTCATCCCACCCAACCTGGGCATGCTGTTCGGGGTTCAATCTGTGGAGTGGTACGACGCTCTCCACACACGTCGCCAGGCGCTAGTCTCCGATTACATCGGAAGCGAGAGGGCTGAGTGGGGGAAATACGAGGACGGAAGCTGGGCGGATTGGAACCTGCACAATCTAAGTCTCCACGATCGCTTGAATCTGCTGGCTGCTCTCAACGTTAAGTACTTGACCCACGCTTTTCAGATTGAAGACGATCGTTTGGAGATGGTAGACGAGGTGTCGTTACAGATCTATCCTGAGCTACCGGCCACGGCTAAGGTGTACCTGTACCGTTTGAAGACGGCGATGCCCAGGGCTATTGTGGTGCCGGAAAGCATTGTGATGACGAGTGAGCGGCAGGTGTTGGAGACCATGATGGCTGGGGACGTGGACTTGAGACAGCGGGTGATACTTGAGACGACGCCGCCTTCGCTGGAAAACCCGCAGTTGACCGCCCAGGGATCGAGTGTGGATATCGTCGATTATGGTGACGACCGCGTTGTTATAGATGTGCGCACCGATGGATCGGGCTTCCTGGTGCTGATGGATTTTCTGTTGCCTGGTTGGACGGCGACGGTGGATGGGCGGGAGGAGGAGATCCTGGCAGGTAACTTCGCCGGGAGGGCTGTACCTATTCGGAGTGCGGGGGACCATCGTGTGGAGTTCAGCTACGAGGCGCCGCGATTACGAGAGGGATTGCTGATCAGCCTTCTCAGCGCAGGGATATTACTTGGTGTGTCGCTGGTAACGATTGCCCTGCAGTCCCGCCAGGCTAAGCCCTCACAGTAGAAATGCTGCCAAGTTATTCCTTTTTACCCAAAGCAAAGACTGCTCCGAATATCACCACGAGCACTGATGATACCTCGTACTGAGTTCCCCTTCCCGTATTGAGTACGGAAAACGGCTCAAAGAACGCTTTAACGCTCTCTATGTGCCCATGCATGTATTCGAATTTGGGATCGATCATCCAAACGCCATCGATGGACGCAAAGGGCAAATTTGGAAGCGGGTATCTGTGGCTCACGATGTCGTGAAATGTGACCCAGACATCGGACGTCAGGAGCTGGCCTGCACCTCCCCCCCACGTTACTGATGGATAGGCTAGTAGGTGAAAGAGATAGGATGCAAATGCAAGCCCAAGGAAATACACACCATGCGTAAGGCTAACATGTCGCCCAATTCTCTGAAAGAATGGATCGAGAAGGTCGCACAATCGTGAGATGATGAGGAGAAGAGGGGTCGCTAGAAACGGAAGCCCGTAGGAGATGTGGCGGAAAAAGTCGAACCATTGGTCTGCGCCTGCCACCCGAGGCGAGATGGTAAACACGGTGGCAACCTGAATGCCGGCTGCTATTGGCAACAACGCCAGTTGCCAGCGCT
>JBMNNU010000130.1:0-8577 GCA_050942695.1 Chloroflexota bacterium | reverse complement strand
TTGGCCGATCGCTTCCCTGCCTCATGGATGGCGAGACGCATAGCGGCGCCGCCCAACAGCGTCAGTAAGGGCGGCAGCATCCCCATCAGTCCGGAGGTTTTTCCGAGCCTGTTCAACCCTAGAGGGGCTAGCATACCCAGCCCCACACTACCCAGAAGGTAAGCCAAACCCAACCGGCCGGTTACCAAAGGTCGAGCGAGCCCTCGCAACGCCAGGCCGGAGGCAACTGTCACCGCCAGCTCAACCCCCAGGATTTGGTTTTCAGCCCGCTTGATTCTCCTTTTGCTGGCTTCAGTGAGCGAGCCGAATAGCCCTGCTGCCAGGTGTGTAGCCGAAAGCCCCGTTGACAGGGCGGAACTAAAGAAGAGCAATCCCATCAGCAGCCTGTTGCCTGCCCACAACGGTACGTTGGTGGCGGCCAACAGAAAAGCGGTGTAGCTTCCCAGGAAGCCAGCAGGGATCGCTCCCAGCCAGGAGAACAGTCGCAGCGGTTGCATGGCTAGCCTGTAGAGCAGGCGGTTGGGGCCGAGCATCCGCAATAACTGAGATATTGCGCCCGCAACGCCAAACGCCCCCATAAAGGAGAGGATATAGGTGCCAAGGTTCATCATGGACCGAGGTCTGAAGACCCGCAGCATGTTGTACCATCGCTCGGGCTTGCCCAGGTCGAGGATTAGCAGCACTGGGCTGATGGCAGCAGCCGCCAACGAGACGAAATGGCCTGCCCTTACAAACGGCAGCTCTTCCCGCCGGCCTCTCATGTCGGCCAGGACGGCCACGATATAGGCCCCACTCGCGATCCCACCGACATAGAAGTAAGCAGGGATATACCAGAGCCACTCTGGGCTCTTTATTGGTGGTATGTCGTAATAAGTAGGCTTCCCAGGCGTAACGTGCTGGTCCTTGCGTTGCGCCTCGGGCGCATACCCGATAACGTATTCGGATGCCAGGGAGGCTCGGTTGCCGGTTTTTTCCAGCGTTTTCTCCAGGGTCACCGTCATTATCGCCTACCCCCTTATACCGGTACCAACAATAATCTCTCTACTTCCGCCATAGCGCTAGGGCGGTGGCGCCGATCAACGCCGCTCCGCCCAATAGACTGGTCAGCAGGCTCGGGATGATGTTGCGAGCTGGCAGCGTAGGCGCCTCCGGCAGGTTGTAGACATTGGGATGGTCCATCAACAGGAAGAAGCTGTACAGGCTCTGGATGCCGTTGGTGGCACCTATGCCCTCAGGATCGCCGTAAAGCCTGGCTTCTGGAAAACCCCGATCGTGTAGAGCGGCAAGCCTGGATCGCGCTCGGTCCAGTAGCTCGTCCACCGGTCCGAACTGAATGGAGTCGGTCGGGCAGGCCTTGGCGCATGCAGGCTCGAACCCCTCCTTCAACCTGTCGTAACAAAGCGTACATTTATGAGCCTTGCCGTCGCCGTTCTTATCTACGGTGATAACCCCGTACGGGCAGCTTGGCACGCAGTACATGCAACCGTTGCAGACGTCCTGCTGGATCAACACCGAGCCGAACTCTGTGCGTGCAATCGCTCCTGTGGGGCAGGCCTCCAGGCACCCCGCACGTTCGCAGTGCTTGCAGATGTCGCTGTGCATCAACCATCGCGGTGAGCCTCCCAGCCGAGACCGCTGTTCCACGAATTTCACATGGCGCCAGGTCGAGTGGCTAAGCGTCCGGGTGTTGTCGTAGCTGTTGCCCAGGAACCCCATCTCGTCGGCCTGTAGGCTGTTCCACTGTTTACAAGCGACCTCGCAGGCTTTACAGCCTATGCAGAGGGTCGTGTCTGTGAAGAAGCCGTAGTTGCGCCCAGGCTCGATACGGAAGCCCGAGGTCATTTCGGATTCTATGCCCAGCACAGGAGGAGCCGCTGTTTCGAAGTACCGATAAAACGGGAAGTTGTCAGTACCCTCTTCGGTAGATGGGTATCTCGTTGGCTCGAAAGGGTGCTGCCCGCTCATGTTTATCCCATCCTCCCCGCTCTCAGGTTACAGGTGAACACCTTAGCTTCGTGGATGGAGACGTTGGGGTCGCCCACCATAGAGCTCAGGTTGTTGGCTATATCACCCAGGGCAAGTCCCTTGTAGCCGAAATGCCAGGGCATACCGACAACGTGGATGGTCCTTCCGTTTAGATGGAGGGGGCGCATCCGCGGCGTAACCAGCGCTCGGGTTTCTACTTTGCCGCGAGCCGTCCAGACGGTCACCCACCCCCCGTTTACTATGCCCTTCATCGTCGCCATCTCGGGGCTGATCTCCACGAATCCCTCAGGCTGCGTCTCCGCTAGCCAAGGTACCCAGCGGCTCATTGCACCACCCGTATGGTGCTCGGTGAGCCGGTAGGTGGTGATAACGTAGGGATACTGGGGATCGTTCACCTCGTGGTAGGGATTTTCCGGGCGCTCCCACAGCTTGGCAGCGGGATTGATCTGCTGCCCGTACAGCGGATTGCGGAGCGGCGACTCCACCGGTTCGTAATGGGTGGGTAGAGGCCCATCCTGCAGGCCGGAGGGGACGAACAACCAGGCCATACCGTCCGCCATAGTGAAGAAGGGAGAGCTACCCGAGATCGTCTCCATCCCCTCTGGCTGCCGGCTCCAATCGGGTTGGTAATCCGGGGCTTTATTGCGGGGGAAATCCGGCACATCCAGCCCCGTCCACTCCCCTTTTTCCTGGTCCCACCAGAGGTATTTCTTCTTCTCAGACCAGGGTCGGCCTTCTGGGTCGGCGGAAGCCCGGTTGTACAGCAGCCGCCGGTTGGCAGGCCAGGCAAAGCCCCAATCGAGGTGCGTGCCGGGACCGTCGAGCGGGTCGGGCCGACGGTTCCTGGATAGGTTGACACCCGGTTCGGGCATCACGCCGCTGTAGAGCCAGCATCCGCAGGCCGTAGAGCCGTCATCTTTCAGCTCTGTGAAGTCCTTGACCGGAGTGCCGTCCGCCACCTGGAAGCCGTTGATTTCCTTGAGTATATTCTCCACCACCGGTTCCTGGTGCGGCCCCTGGAGAGGGTAGTCCCAGGTAAGATCCATTATCTGTCGTACCCGTATCGAACTCTGATCCGGTTCCTGGGAGTACAGCTCCTTCAGCCGTTTCCCGAGGTGGTACAGAAACCACCCTTCAGAGCGGGAGTCGCCCGGTCCTTCTACAGCCTTGTCGTGCCACTGCACCAGCCGATGGGTGTTTGTGAAGCTGCCATCCTTCTCTCCGGCCACGACCGCGGGCAGGAGAAAGACCTCCGTTTTGATCTTAGAGGGATCAAGCTCGCCGCGCTTGACCTCCGGCGATGCGTACCAGAAGGACGCGGTTTCGTGCTCGTAGGGGTCGCGCACCACCATCCAGTCCAGGTTGGCGAGCCCCCGGCGGACGAAACCGGCGTTGTGGCCACCGACCGCGGGATTCTGTCCCATCAGGAAGAAGCCTTTGATCTGGCCGTCGTGGATCGCCATAGTCATAGGCATCTGGGAGTGGTCACCGCTGATGCGCGGCAGGTGATCGAAGCAGAAGTCGTTATCGGCTTGAGCCCTGTCGCCGTACCAGGCCTTTAGGAGGCTGACAATGTATTTGGGGAAATTGAACCACCACCCCGTTGGAGAGTACTCGCTCTTGATGTAATCATCCAGCCTCTCGTGTGGTTGTTTTATATGGGGCTGCCCCAGGTAGCCGGGCAGCATATCGTAGAGCGTTGGGATATCCGTGGAGCCCTGAATGGTGGCGTGCCCGCGCAGCGGGAGAATACCGCCTCCCGGCCGGCCGATGTTCCCCAGCAGCAGTTGCAACACACTGGCGGCTCGGATTATCTGCACCCCTACGGTATGCTGTGTCCAACCGACGGCGTAGCACCAGGTCGTCGTCCTCTCTCGGCCAGAGTTCTCGACCAGCGCATTCGCTACTTTGAAGAACAGCTCCTTGGGGATGCCGCACACCTGCTGGACCATCTCCGGCGTGTATCGGGAGTAGTGCCGCTTAAGGATCTGGAGCACGCAATAGGGATCCTGTAGGGTGGGATCACGTGGGGGAGGACCATCCTTGAGTCGTTCGATCCCCTGCTGGTGCGACTGCGTAGATAGCCCCACCGGGTTAAAGAGCGGTGCGGGCACCGGTTGGCCTTTGTACTGCCAACTGGAGTAGTCGTACTGGCGCTCCTCCGGTTTGTAGCCCGAGAAGAGTCCGTCCAGATCCTCTGTGTCTTTGAATTCGTCCCCAATGATCGTCGATGCGTTAGTGTAGTTGAGGACGTACTCCTTGAAGTAGAGGTCGTTCTGCAAAACGTAGTTGATCAAACCGCCGAGGAAAGCGATGTCCGAGCCGGGTCGGATCGGTACGTGGAGATCGGCCATGGCCGAAGTGCGGCGGAAGGTAGGGTCCACATGGATCACCGTCGCACCTCGCTCCTTAGCCTTCATGACGAAACGGAAGGCTATAGGGTGAGCCTCGGCCATATCCGAGCCTTCGATTATCACACACTGGGCGTTTTGAATGTCCCATTGGGCCAGGGTCGCCCCTCCCCTGCCGAAGCTGTTGCCCAGACCGGGCACGGTGGCGCTGTGTCAAACACGAGCCTGGTTTTCTATCCATACCATCCCCAGGCCGCCGCCGAACAGTTTCTTGATAAGATAGTTCTCCTCGTTGTCCAGGGTGGCTCCCCCAAGGCTCGCGATCCCGAAGCAGCGGTTCAGGGCTTTGCCGCTCTCTGGGTCGTTCTCCTGGTAACTCTGGTCTCGGGTGTCCTTTACCAACTGCGCGATCCGCTCCATCGCCCAATCGAGAGGGCGCTCCTCCCAGCGGTCTGAATAGGGCGCCCGGTACTTGACCTTGGTTACCCTGGCTGGATTGACCATGAGGCTGTAGGTCGCAGCGCCCTTCGGGCAAAGCGTCCCCGCATTGACGGGCGAGATAGGATTGCCCTCTATGTCGATGACCTTGCCGTCCTTCACGTAGATCAGTTGGGCGCAACCGACTCCGCAATATGGGCAGATGCTGGAAACTACGGCATCGGCATTCCGAAGACGAGGCTCGATCCCATGGGTGAAGTTGCTTAAAGCCGTGTCTCCCAGTCCGAGTTCGTCGAAACGCTTTCCCCGGCGCCAATCCTTGAGATCCTGGAAGGCTGGCCAGCGCTCCAGGATGTTACGCGCTAGGGAACTAAACCCCATTTTGGCCATTGCATCCCCCTACTCGCTCTACTTTCTTCTGCCAAGTGGACCAATATCTCGTTTGCTTATCTTGGGACAATTAGATTCCACGCTCATTATGGATGAGATCTGCTGTGCCACTTCCTTTAGAAGTGGCACAGCAGATCTCCAAGACTGGAGGCCAAACCTGGTAACGCGTTCAATCCTACAGCCGCAACTTACATGCCAGTTGCTCTCTTGCCCTTGTCGTACACCTGTTGTAGAGTCTCCTCTACCCGCTGTATCTTGCTGCGATCGCATCGCCAAGATGGCGACTGGGCTGTTCGTTCTAGGACTAGAGCGGCCGATTTTCGGGACCATCGGTCAGGACCTATAGCCATTGGCGAAATGGAACCTTTGCCAGATTATGCAGGGACTTAGACGCTCAGGTCACCGGTGCCGCAGGTAGTGGAACCCACAGCGGAGGCGGGAAGTTGGATGCTGCTGGATACAGCTTGTGGCGAGTGTGCATGGCTAGTGAATCGCCACACGAGTACCTTCATGGACAGGCACCGCGCTGCCACGATCAACCTTGTTTGGGATCAACGGAGGCGGGGATATGACCACTTTGATGCAGAGACGGGCAGGTTGGCAGCAATGGCTTAAGCTGGCGCCTGGCCTGGTAATATCGGCAATATTTCTGGCACTGCTGCTTTGGAATGTTGATTGGGATCAGTTCTGGTCCTCGCTGCGTGGGGCCAACTACGCGTGGCTAATGCTCTCGTTACTGGCTCTTACGTTGGCAGTGATACTCAAGGTACAGAGATGGCAGTTGTTGCTGCTGCCCGCTAAGCGAACGTCCCCAACGAACGTTTTCTACAGCATCTCCATAGGATACCTGGTCAACACTGTGCTGCCGGGCAGGCTAGGTGAGCTGGCCCGTGCCTCACTTCTCGCAAGGCTGGAGAGCATCAGCGTCATGACAGTGCTCTCCACCGTTGCCGTGGATCGAATCCTGGACCTAGTAGTGCTCGCTCTCCTTCTGGCGATAGTCCTCCCGATGGCTGACCTCCCTGATTGGGTCGCTAAGTCAGGGTTGCTGGTGGGGGCTGGGGGCTTGGTCCTGCTATTCTTCTGCCTGTTCCTCGCTTATCCTAAGGGGCGGGACTTCTTCCTTCGTCGCCTGAGTTCGTTGCCCCGCTTCCCTGGCAAGCCTGCTGTCGAGAAATGGGCGGACGCAGTGTGCCTCGGCGTTGAGGGGTTGAAAGGTGCATGGCCAATGGCGCGAGTCTTGGCGAGCAGCTTAGTGATCTGGCTGGTAACGGTGCTTATGTTCTACTTTGGACAACTGGCGTTCCACCTCGAGGCTCCGCTGTGGGCGGCTATCCTGATCACCACCACGACCAGCATGGGGATGGTAGTTCCCTCCTCGCCAGGCTACATGGGTGTGTTTCACTACCTGGTAGTGCTCTCCATGATGGCTTTCGGGGAGACGAAGGAGACTTCTCTCGGATATGCCGTTGTGATCCATCTGACCATGACGCTGTCTCTAGGGCTGATGGGTGTGTTCTCCCTATGGCGCTGCGGGCTTTCTCTGGCCGGTGTCCACCACCTCAAACAACCGCCAGGCGCTGGGTCCTGAGAACTCATGAGATAGGCGAGCCCATGGCTCGCCGCCCTCGTAGATGTTGGGGTACTCCTTCAGTATCTCCGACCGCCCTCGCGAGTCGAAGGTAGGCAACGGCACCAGCACCTGCTGCACCTTCCCTACGGGCGAGCTAAGAATCGGGAAGAAGTCAGTATCGGTGGTGATAGCCAACTCCCACGGCCGATCTAGATAGAACACGATCGCGGAACCCACCGAAGCATCTATCAAGGTCAGCATGCCGGGAGGCTGGGCGTTCATGTAGTCTGCTATTTCCATAAACTCGTCCAGTTGCCCCCCCGCGCCCGCATAGTGGGCAGCCTCAGGTGCGACCACGAGCGTGGCAACCATCCGCTGTAGCGGAGGCAATTGCTCCAGCTTTGGCCAAGCCTGGATATGCAGCACCGCAGCCTGCCCGAACAGTAGCAGCGCAACCGCAAAGCCGGTCAATTCGCGCCAACGCCTTGAAGGGCATGCGCGGTAAGCTGTTGCAGCCACTAACACCCCTCCTGGGATAATCCAGAAGAAGTAGCGAGTCCAGGGAGGTAGGACGCCCCGATAGGCAATGAGAAACGTGAAGCCGACAATGGACCAACCTAATGCCAGGATTGCGAGGTCCCCCCATCTCATCCTCTTGATAATCAACACAACAAGCAGGATCGAGGCTGGCAGCAGTAGCGGACCCAATTCGACAAGCTGCCTCAGCACAAGCTCCAGAGACCCTGCAATCGACCCTTGAGCATAATAGAAAGGATGGGATGGCCCCACGATATGTGCGGTGTCGGGAGTCGTTGCGGTTGATCCTGGCCCAACCAGGAAGTATATGGGATTATCCATTATCTGCCAGTTGAACAGTACCCACAAAAAAAGCGCCCATGCCGGTGGGGCAATGAAGGCGATGACACTCCCAGAAGTGGCATGCGTCCACAGCTTTCGGTTTTCAAGTAGCAGTTGCCAGATTATGGCAACGACCACAACCGCTGCCCAGGCTAGAGCCTCATATCGACAGTAGACCGCCGCCGCCGCTCCGATTCCGCTCCAGATGAGGCCTCTCGTTTCTCGGTCCTGCTCCCACAATACAAACCCATAAAACGACAGAAGCAAGAACGCCATGAACGGAGCCTCAGATAACCCCATGGTGGCGTTGTGGAGAACTAGCTTGTGGACACCGAAGAAGAATATCCAGGGCAGCCGCCAACGTAGCGGTAGGCCTAGCTGTTTCAATATGACCCAGAGCATAGCCATCGCGAAGGCGCCATAGATGGAACTCATTATCGGGCCCGCTAGGAGGATCAATCCGAGAGGTTTGAGGAGAACAACGAGAGGCAGATCAGTTAGCGCTGGCAGTGGAGGCCAGACGAAACCCAGTGCAGCCAGGTGTGGATCGCGGCTGAAGACCACGCCATGGGCTTGGGCTATTCGAGTAACGCCATCCCAGTTGTAGGTCTTTACCAGATAGGCTGCCGCCCAACCGATTATGACATAGAATAGGAAACTGATCAGAAAGACCAGACTATGTTCTTCTCGCCAGAAGCTGACTGGTGCCGCTCGTTGAGAAGACAACCGGCCTGGTGCGCTGATTGTATTAAGCTCCACGTTGTTCGTCTCCAGATTAGTCGCGCAGCGCCCCAGGGCTTCCGGCCCACGAACACCACTCGATCCGATCGCTAACCCAGCGCAAGAACCGCCACCGATGCCGGGCTGAAGCCTCGTGAGAGGCGCCTGACCACGACGCCACCCACTATTTTATTTTAGTCGGTCAGATTGCCGGTCTTCAATAGACCCAATTCCGTAGGCTAGTTCAGGGTCTTTTAGTGT
>JBMNNU010000129.1:0-8584 GCA_050942695.1 Chloroflexota bacterium | reverse complement strand
TTGGAAGGAGGATGTGCCATGGGCAAAGAAGGGGGATGTGAGCGTGGCCAACGGCGGCGATTTGGCCAAGGAGGCCGGATTGTGGCCAGATGAGGCGATAGTGCCGGAGCAGCCGGTATCCCAGTTGAGCGACAACTACTCTCCGCTGCCCATACCCCCTGGTGGAACCCGGGCGTACCGAGCTCGAAGCCCGGAATATGGGATGAACATCTTCATCTGGGGACATAAGGAAACTACCCAGCGCGATCTAAAAAAGGTCACCGACCTTGGCTTCGGCTGGCAAAAGAGCCTCTTCCAGTGGCGCCTCATTGAGGGGGCTGGCAAGGGAATTTTCGATTGGTCGGAGGCGGATCGGGTCGTCAAGGCCTCCAATGCTGCAGGCCTCAAGATGATTGCGCGGGTTGATTTTCAGCCTTCCTGGGCTAGAGCCGATGGGGCAGTCAATGGGCCACCCGACGACTACGATGACTTCGGGGACTTCGTCTACGCTCTGGTCGACCGCTACAGCACCGGCAGCCCCTATGGGCGGATACATGCCATCGAGATATGGAACGAGCCCAACCTCGCCCGTGAGTGGGGAGGCAAAAGCCCAGATGCAACCCAATATACCCGCCTGTTGAAGGCGGGTTACGAGGCGGCCAAGCGAGCCGATCCCGACATCACCGTGATCTCCGCCGGCCTCGCTCCGAGTCTGGACGTGGACTTCCTCCGGCAGATGTACGCCGCGGGGGCCAAGGATTACTTCGACGTGGTGGGGGCGCACGCGGCCGGCTTCAAGGCGCCTCCAACCATGGCCCCGAGGGATGTCGAGGCGAGCCGCGAGTACGGGGGGCATACCTTCTTCTGCTTCAGGCACGTCGAAGAGCTGCGAGAGGTGATGGTGAGCAACGGGGACGCCGGGAAGCAGATATGGCTGACTGAGTTCGGCTGGACCAGCGACAAAGTTCACCCCTCCTACGCTTGGCATGCCGTCAGCGAGGAGGAAAAGGCCAAATACATCCTGGATGCCTTCCACTGGGCTGGTAGCCGCTGGGCACCCTGGATAGGGGTGATGGCCATCTGGAACCTGCCCGACCCTACCTGGACTCCATCCAGGGAGGAGTACTGGTGGGCCATCGCCAATCCCGACGGGTCCGATCGCCCGGCCTACTCACTGCTTCTGCAGACTTCACGAAAAGGGCTGCTGCCCTGAGCGCACCGTAGTGACACAGAAGGGTGGCCATCCGTGTGGATAGCCACCCTTTACATTCCTACGCGCTCTCGACGAACTGCTTGAATCTGCTTAACCCCTCTTTGATCAATTCGGTCTTGATACCTGAATACGCAATCCGAATGTACCGGTTTGACTCACCGGCCAACGGCCTCCCGAAGTGGAGCCGAGTGCAGACCGACACTCCGGTTTCCGTGAGGAGCCGTTCAGCGAACGATTCGTAGTCCGTTATCCCCATCTTCTCCATAGCCCCTGTTATATTGGGGAACAGGTAGAAGGTGGCATTTGGACGATAGCAGCGGACGCCATCGATGGAGTTCAGGATGTCGACAGCCGCGTCACGCCGCTCTTTCAAGATGCCCAGGATCTTCTGGCTCGGGCTCTGGTCTCCCAAGAGCGCTTCGGTGGCAGCGTACTGCACGAAGTGGTTGGAGCAGGATTCATCGTTAGTGTTGAGCTTGGCGATTACATCGATGATTGGCTTCGGCCCTATGGCCGCGCCGAGTCGCCACCCGGTCATTGCGTACTTTTTGGAGAAGGTGTACAGGATGACACAGCGATCTGCCATACCGGGCAACGACGCTAGCGACCGGCTCTTGCCCTCGTATCGTATATCGAAGTACGCTTCGTCGCACAGCACGTAGAGATTGTGCTTTCGCACTAGCTCCGCAATCCTCTCCATCTCTTCAGGACTGCATTCCGCCCCGGTAGGGTTCTGAAGGTCGTTGAAAATTAGCAGCCTGGTGCGCGGCGTGATCTTCCGTTCGATTGCGTCCAGATCCAACTGGAAGTTATCGGCGCCCTCTACGTAGCTGTAGGGTACAGCCTTGCCGCCGTGGAACTCGATCTGCGACTCGTAGATCGGGTAGCCTGGATTCGGGTAGAGAACCTCGTCGCCTGGGTTCATCAAGGTTAGTATAAACTTGCCGATAACAGGCTTCCCCCCAGGCTGAATGGCCACATTCTCCATAGTGTAGTCAGTGCCTCGCGCCCGGTTGATATCGGTCGCCAGGGCATCTCGCAGTTGAGGGATGCCTGCGGCCGGGCAATACCCAGTTCGGCCATCTTTCAACGCTCTGTAAGCGGCCTCCACGATGTGCTGCGGAGTCGGGATGTCCATATCGCCGAGATGGAAGGCGTAGACCTTGTTGCCCTGGGCTGCGAAGGCTGCGGCTCTAGCCGATACAGCGAAGGCTGTCTCAGTTCCCAAGCGTTCGATCCGAGTAGCAATCATCGATTCCTTTCTCCTTTTTTTGACCCATCAAAATCCTTGCGAAAGCTGATGATCTTTCACCCGCGACCCTATAGATGGCAGTTACATCTGCAGAGGCCGCTTCGTACGAAAAAAGGCACGCTTTACGGCGCGCCTCTGACTTTTTGCCTGAGGAGAGATCTACCCGGTCGCCGGGCTTCTCCTTCGGCCCCCTCCCCCTTTGGAGGGATGTCTCCATCCTGGAGATTCTGCGGTTGTGGTCCTTTCGCCTGGGAGCTTCTGCACGGCAAGTACGTTGCGCCTTCGGCTCCCCAAGAAGGGATATCTCCCACGACCATCGTCGCATGATAGGCGACTGAACGCCTCGTGTCAAATATTGGCGGCTGTCGCGAGGTGGGAGCGAGCGATGGATGATGCTATTATTACCACCGAGCCGGCACGCTCGCTTACTGGCGATGGGCTGATCAAACCGCCTAATCCGGAGGTTGATTGAGCTTTTCTTTTATTCGCTCCCACGCCAACCGGCAATCACCTCAACAGAAACGGCAGAAAGGCCTAAAGCCGCAGGGGATCTACTACGGCTGGGTGATGGCTGTAGCGCTGGGGATCACCGAGCTGACCTCCTGGGGCATCCTCTACTACGCCATCTCTGTGTTTTTCGCGCCGATGGAGCGCGAGCTGGGATGGACGCGCGCCGAGAGCAGCGGCGCCTTCTCCTTTGGGCTGCTGCTCTCGGGGGTGGTGGCGGTGCCCATCGGGCGATGGCTGGATCGCCACGGCGCGCGGTTGGTGATGACCCTGGGGTCCGTTGCGGGCGTCTTGCTGTTGCTGCTCTGGTCCAGGGTAGATGATCTCACCAGCTTCTATATCATCTGGGGCGGGCTAGGGCTGGCGCTGTCGGCCACGCTGTACGAGCCCGCCTTTGCCGTGATCACGGCCTGGTTTAAGCAGCATCGAACCGGCGCGATGGCGATCGTTACCTTCTTTGGGGGGCTTGCCAGCACCGTCTTCCTCCCCCTCACCAACTGGCTGGTGGAGATGCAGGGCTGGCGAGGGGCGCTCGTCAGTCTGGCGGTGATCCTGGGAGTGATAACGATACCGGTGCACGCGCTGCTGCTGCGCAACCGCCCCCCAAGGGCCGAACAGCTTTCCAAGGACAGCCCTCGGCCAGCTTTGGCGGCGGGCAGCGAGTCCTTCAGGGGTTTGCTGCAGCAGCCGTCCTTCCGGTGGCTCCTCCTGGCCACCTGCCTCACCCAGACGGCGACGGTGGGAGCTGCGGTTCACCTGGTTCCTTACCTGCTGGAAAGCGGCTACCAGGCCGCTCTCGCGGCCACCCTGGCCGGGCTGGTCGGGGTGATGCAGATCGCTGGCCGCCTGATCTATGCGCCCTTCGGCGACCGTGTGCCCGTTCTCCGCTCAGCGGCTGCTATTCAACTGTTGGAGCCGATTGGCATGCTGCTGCTGTTGCTCGTGCCGGGCGTCCCAGGTGTGCTGGTGTTCGTGGCGCTGTTTGGGGCTGGCAGGGGAGCGGCCACCTTAACTCGGCCAGCGGTCGTGGTGCACCTGTACGGGTCGGCGCAGTTTGGGAGCATCAACGGCCTGCTGGCGCTGGTGTCGGCCCTCTCTCGAGCCGCGGGACCGATAGCCGTCGCGGCAGCCCACGATGCGCTGGGAAGCTACGACCCAGCGATCCTGGGGCTAGCCTTGATGTCGGCAGTCGGCGCGGCGGCGCTGTTCCGCATGAGGGACTGATGGTTAATGGTGTCCGCGATCAGCACTCCGATCGCGTAGCTCAGGTCGTCCTGGGGCGGCTCGAACCAGACGCCCCGGTGAGGTCGGACCCGAGTTGGGACCGAATACGTGCGGTAGAACGCCTGCTCGATGCGAAGTAGATGATTGGCTACTTTGTAACGGTATCTTTTGGCAATGTACCGCGTTTACTCAGGCCGCTCGCGCTGAGTCTATCGCTGCGACAGCTTCCTGGGCAAGGCGCAGGAATTCAGGATTGTTTTGGGTTTCGGCGATAGTCTTGCAGCTTGCGAGGAACATCTCCAGAGCGGCCTCCCGATCCTGATCGCCCAGCGCCACCATGATCTCCTCGACGCCCAGGCCAGTCTTGTCGGCAAGCTGAGATAGACTACCTTCACCGCTCCGGTATCGCTCAACAGCCCAGTCGAGCAGGATTCGATGCGCTCTTTCAATCCCGGCTTTCTCGAGAAAGGCGCCCTGTGATTGCCTGGTCAGGCTGGCTGCTCTCTCTAGTTTACTTGCGTCATCAGGGTCTAACCGTACTGATACGGTTCGCTTTTTCATCTCTTGTCAATCCCTCCCTTCTCCGATATCGACCTCCCCAACTGGGCAAGGGAAGCCGATAGCAGGTTCGGACTCAGCGTCTGCAACGAGGCCAACCGAGCGAGGGTCAGCAGCGCCTGTCGGGCTGTTAGGGTACCATCGCTAAAGAAGCCCACAATTAGTACAGGGGTGCATAACACCTTTATCCCGAGACGGACAGCCTCATGGAATGGACGCTGATCGTCCATAAGTAGCACCCAATCCTGGTGTTCCAGAGCTACGTTCAAAGCGGCTCGTTCCCCACTGCCAAACCCCTGCACCTGTAAAAATCTAGGAGCAACTTCGACGATAACTCCCTCACGTGCTAGTCGCCAAAACTCTTGTCCGCTCGGAAAGCTCTCTTTCAACTCCGCCGCCACGGCTGGAGGATAGCTAAGTTTGTACTTCGCCAGGACATGTTGAAGGAGCCCCGAACGGTGGGCATTGATCCAGAAGGAGCTGTCGAATGTTGCATTTTGCTTCACAATCCAATCATACCCCGCACCTCGTTGACATGCAACTGTGGTAACCCCACACTAACTGGCCTTCTCAGAGAAGGGCTCCAGGGCGCGGGGCAGCACCCCGTGAACCTTTGCCAGCAGCACCCCATAGTTGACGATGGGAACACCGGCATCCTCGGCAACGCTGATACGGTGGAGCATCTCCTTCCGGTTGATCATGCAGCCGCCGCAGTGGACGATCAACTGGAAGCTGGCCAGATCTTCGGGGAAGTCGCCACCCGAAGCCCAGGTGAAACGAAGATCACCACCCACAGCGCGTTGGAGCGATCGGGGGATCTTCACCCTCCCGATGTCGTCACTTTGAGGATGGTGGGTGCAGGCCTCCGAGATCAGCACCGTGTTGCCGGGCTTGAGGTCCTCGACAGCCCTCGCGCCGGCTGCGAGCGCCTCCAGATCCCCTTTGTAACGGGCGAAGAGGATGGAGAAGCTGGTGATCGGTACGTCGGGCGGTGTCTCGGCTGCTACCCTGTCGAAAGCCTGAGAGTCGGTGATGACCAGGCGGGGCGTTCGGCCTAGCGAAGCCAAAGCAGCTCGCAGCTCCTGGTCCCTGGCGACTACGGCCACCCCGCCATGGTCCAGGATGTCTCGGATGGTCTGCACCTGGGGCAGGATGAGCCGGCCTTTGGGGGCCGCTTTGTCGATCGGAACGACCAGGACCACCGGATCGCCCGGATCGATAAGATCGCCGACGATGGGTGGGTCTACTGCCTCCTTAGGGGCCTGCTCGACGATGGTTCGGTACAGCTCGTCTACGCCTGATCGGGTTAGAGAGCTAATGGCCACCATCGGCACCCCTAGCTCCTCACCCCAGCAGGCAACGTTCTCGCCCACCGGATGAAGATCGGCCTTGCTCACGACCCCGATGGTAGGGATGCCGCGGCCGCGAAGCGCCCGCATCAGCTCTTTCTCCCAGGCATCGACGCCGACCTCGGGATCGACGACCAGCAGCGCCAGGTCCGTGGCATTGATTACCCGTCTGGTTTTCTTCACCCTGAGCTCTCCCAGCGCCCCGTCGTCGTCGATGCCCGCCGTATCGATCAGGACGACAGGCCCAAGTGGCAGCAACTCCATCGCCTTGTACACTGGATCCGTAGTCGTTCCCGCCAGCGGCGAGACCAGCGCCACCTCCTGGTTGGCCAGGGCGTTGATGAGGCTCGATTTCCCGGAGTTGCGCCGTCCGAAAATCGCAATATGCAGTCGATTGCTTCGAGGGGTCTTATCCATGCTCATTCTCTCTGCTCCCAGCGCTCATCTCGCGACTCCCTTCTCTTCAAGCTGTGGCCGTACCCCGTGCCCACGGAACGGCCTATCCGATCGATTAACGACCGCAGCTTTGCCAGGATTTCTTCGGTTTCCACTGTAGCGCCATGTTTGTTCGGGTAGATAGCGTAGTGCGCCTTGTACTTCAGTGGGGTGAAGTTGGGCATAACCACGTTAGCTCCCGCTGCAAATGCCCGCTCAACGCCTTGAGAATCCATGGTTGCCAACGCGGTAGTTGCCGGGATGTGGGCGTTTTTCGTGGCGATGCGCGCCAGCGCTACCATCTTGAGGGCCATCTCCGCCGAGCCGCCGGGATACCCTCCGAGAGGGGTATCCGGATGGGGCACGAAGGGGCCGATACCCGCCATATCGACGTCTAACTGCTGGAGAAGGAGTATGTCCCTGGCAAGCATCTCCAAAGTCTGGCCCGGTAGCCCCACCATGCACCCGGATCCCACCTGGAAGCCCTCGGCTCGCAGGTCGCGCAGGCACCGGATGCGGTTCTCAAAGCGCATGTCTGGGTGCAGCCGAGAGTAGAAAGCCGGGTCCGCGGTCTCGTGCTTCAGCAGGTATCGGTCCGCTCCGGCATCTCTGAAAGCCCTATACTCCTCCCTCGGCCTCTCGCCGATCGATAGGGTAACGGCCACGTCGGCGCTCTCTTTGACTGCGTGGATCATCTCCACTATCCGTTCGACCGTAAAATAAGCATCCTCCCCCGACTGGAGAACGATGGTCTTCATGCCCAGCTTTTCCGCTCGCCGGGCAGCGGCTGTTACCTCATCTAAGGTCATCCTATATCGAAGCAACTGCTTGTTAGGCGCCCTCAGGCCGCAGTAGGAGCATTGCCGCCCGCAGCAGTTGGAGAACTCAATTAGCCCCCGCAAATGGATCTCGTCGCCGACGTACCGGCGGCGCACTCCGTCTGCCACCCCCAAGAGCTTCTCCACCTGGTCGCCCTCAGCCTGCAGCAGCGCCACCAGATCATCCAGGGCCAGCGACTCCTCGCACTCAGCCTTTCTCAGCGCCTCGTTAAACTGAACTGCCATAGAATCCCTCGGCGATCAGAAGTAGAGGTCCCTGGCGCCCTGCTCGATCAGGCCAAGCCGACGCTCGGTCTCATCTCGCAGGCTGTCGCTTTCTATTTGAGCCAACTGCGCTCGGATCATCTGCTCCCCTACATCGCGAGTCGACGACGAAGCATAATTTACAAGGTACTCCTTAAAGGTTAGCATCGCGTTGGGCCGACAGAGATCCTGGATATCCCCCGGCTTAGCCAGCTTCATGAATGCCTCGCCGGTACGCCCTTGACGATAGCAGGCGGTGCAGAAGCTGGGCAGATAGCCGCTGCGGCATGAGCTTGCCACCATCTCGTCCACTGAACGATGGTCGGATACCACGAACTGATCTCTCGCCTCGGCATCTTCGCGGTAACCGCCGGGGCTCGTGGCCGACGCGGCGCTGATCTGAGAGATCCCCAGATCGAACAACTCGTCCCTCATCTCGGGGCTCTCCCTCGTGGAGAGGATCATGCCGGTATAGGGCACTGAAAGCCGGAGTATTGCCACCAGCTTCTTGAAGTCGGCATCGCTCACCTCGTGAGGCGGGGTGAATTGCACGCCCACCGCCGGGCGCCAGCGCGGGACAGAGATGGTGTGGGGGCCTACGCCGAACGTCTTCTCCAGGTGCATGGCGTGGAGCAGTAAGCCCAGCACCTCGAAACGGTAATCGTAGAGCCCGAACAGAACCCCCATTCCAACGTCGTCGATGCCGCCCTCCATCGCCCGGTCCAGTGCAGTGAGGTGCCAATCGTAATCCGCCTTGGGGCCATCGGGGTGCATCAGAGCGTATGTTGGCTGGTGGTAGGTCTCCTGGAAGAGCTGGTAGGTGCCGATGCCCGCCGCTTTCAGCCGACGATAGTGCTCCACCTCTGTGGCGGCGATATTGACGTTGACCCGTCGGATATTGGCGCCGCCCTCCCTGACCGAGTAGACGGTGCCTATCGACTCGACAACGTAGTCGATAGGGCTTCGCCCCGGACTCTCGCCGCAC
>JBMNNU010000322.1:0-3887 GCA_050942695.1 Chloroflexota bacterium | reverse complement strand
TACCACCGCTATCGAGTCGGCGCCGGCGGCAAAAACCTCGGCCGCGTTAGTTTCGTCGATACCACCAATAGCGACGAGCGGTTTTTCAACTTCAGCTCTTACAGATTTCAGCAGTTCGACCCCTCTCGCTGTCTTATCCGGCTTCGTCAGCGTCGGGTAGATAGCGCCTACACCGATGTAGTCTGCTCCTAACCGCACCGCCTCGATTGCCTGCTCCAGCGTGGAGATCGATAGGCCAATCAATTTGCCCTCGCCCAGCAGCTTTCGCGCATCTTCGACAGGTAGATCATCCTGGCCTACATGTACGCCATCGGCGTCGGACGCCCATGCTAAGGCGACATCGTCGTTTACGATGAACACCGCGTCCCGTTCGTGGCAAAGCGCTTTCATGGCTCTCGCTTCTTCCAGAAGCTGCCTCTTTGGTGTGTGTTTGTCCCGTAATTGCACCACTCGTGCTCCACCAGCCAGGGCGTCGGACACAGCCTGCAGTCTCCGCTCTGATGGCCCAGCATCCTCAGTGACTAAATAGATGCCTGTGCTCACTAACTGTTGCAGCATTGCATCTTTGTTCATATAAATGGAAGTCTCCTTGTTGGGCGATTATATCTGTGATTATCAGACAACCTGATTATAGATTTGCTGCCCGCGGGGTTTCAACGATGCCCATGATTTATTGGCCTGCTAACCGCCTTGGTTCGATGTTTGGAGGTCTTCTGTGCTGTTGGATGCCCTTTATCAGTGTAACTATATAGTTGTAGGCTGTTTGTCATGCGTTAAAGAGCTATGCTATACTTACCGCAAATCGTGAAGGTTTAATAAAAAGGGGGGTGCCCAGACCCCTAAGGAGGATCAACAAGGTGCCACTAGGAAAAGACGAAAAGAACGCCATTGTCGAGAAGTTCAGAGTACACGAAACTGACACTGGCTCTTCTGAAGTGCAGATAGCTCTCCTCACCCGACGCATCGAGCAGTTAGTGGAACATTTAAAGAGGAACAAGCACGACTACCACTCACGTCGTGGCTTGTTGATGTTGATTGGGCAGCGGCGACGCCACTTGGCTTACCTCAGTCGAAAAGACAATTCCAAGTACCAGGCGCTGATCGCGGAGCTTGGACTACGCAAGTAGAGAGTGGCTACCTCCGGATCCTCGCAGGGGGATGATTCTGGGCTGTTCCACGAGGAGAAGTAATGCCGCAGCAGTTTGAAATTACCCTTGCAGACAGGCGCCTGTCCATAGAGACCGGCAGGATTGCACAGTTGGCGGATGGGGCCGCCATGGTACGATACGGTGACACTATCGTGCTAGGAACGGCGGTCAGTTCTGATCAACCGAGGGAGGGGGTAGATTTCTTCCCCCTTACAGTCGATTTCGAAGAAAAGATGTACGCCGCCGGGAAAATCCCCGGCGGTTTTATAAAGCGGGAAAGCCGCCCCAGCGAACAAGCGATCCTAGCGGCTCGATTGACCGACCGGCCTATTCGCCCTTTGTTTCCAAAGGCGTACCGAAACGACGTTCAGGTTATCCTTACCGTCCTCTCAGCCGATCTAGAAAACGATCCGGCTATCGTCGGAACAATCGCAGCTTCCACCGCCCTGTCTATCTCAGATATCCCGTTTTTCGGCCCTGTGGCCAGCGTTAAGGTCGGATACATCGACGGACAGTACGTCCTTAACCCTACGCTGCCGCAGTTGGGTTACAGTAAGCTGGATCTAACCGTCTCCGGAACCGCGGATGCGGTGATGATGGTGGAGGCAGGCGCCCAGGAACTACCCGAAGATATAGTGCTGGGGGCTATTGAGTTCGCACACCGCTCCATGCAACCTATCATCGAGCTGCAACAGCAGGTTGTAGCGGCGGTCGGTAAGCCTAAGAGGGAGTACACCGAGGTGGAGGTACCCCCCGAAACCGATGCGGCGGTGCGTGCCTTTGTAAAGGACCGCCTGGTCGCAGCGATCAATAACCCTGACAAAGCTGTCCGCGAAGAAGCTACCTTGCAGCTCAAGAGAGAAGTCATCGAAGCCTTAGCGGAAGACCACGACCCTGTTATGGTAGCTAAGGTCTTCGACTCCCTTCACAAAGCCGAGGTCCGATCCGCCATATTGGAGCGGGGTATCCGCCCGGATGGACGGAGCACTACTGAGATCCGGCCGCTAAGTGCCGAGGTTGGGCTTCTACCACGCACACATGGCTCAGGCCTGTTTACTCGTGGCCAAACCCAGGTGTTGTCCGTGGCTACGCTGGGCTCCGTCAGCGACGAGCAGATCATCGACGGAATCGGGCTGGATGTGTCCAAGCGCTTCATGCACCATTACAACTTCCCTCCCTACTCTACAGGCGAGGTCAGACCTCTACGTGGGGCCTCTAGACGCGATATCGGCCACGGCCATCTGGCTGAACGAGCCATCGCCGCGGTCATGCCTGATGAGGATCGATTCCCTTACACAGTCCGCGTCGTGTCGGAGGTTGTGTCCTCCAACGGCTCCACCTCAATGGCTAGCGTTTGCGGCAGCACCCTGGCTTTGATGGATGCAGGCGTGCCGGTCAAAGCCCCGGTGGCAGGCATCGCGATGGGGCTGGTTATCGGAGAAGACGGCAAGTACACCATCCTGACCGACATCCAGGGGTTGGAAGATGCTCTCGGCGACATGGACTTCAAGGTTGCGGGCTCCGCGGATGGCATCACGGCGCTGCAGATGGACATCAAGGTGAAGGGCATCACTCCGGAGATCATGGGCAAGGCGTTAGCCCAGGCCAAAGAAGCGCGCTTCAAGGTGTTGAACGTCATGCTGCAGACGATCAGCGAGAGCCGGACTCAACTGTCTCCCTACGCCCCAAGGATGATAAAAATCCAGATCAATCCCGATAAAATCCGAGATGTCATCGGTCCGGGCGGCAAGATGATCCGTAAGATCATCGACGAGACGAAGTGTACGATCGATATCGAGGATGACGGCACGGTTATAGTCGGCTCTACCAACAGCGAGTGCGCTGATAAGGCTATTAAGATCATCGAAAGATTAACCCGCGATGTCGAGGTCGGCGCAACCTATACAGGAACGGTCACACGTATCCTGCCATTCGGGGCTTTCGTAGAAATCCTTCCCGGCAAGGAGGGCCTCATTCACATTTCTGAGCTTGAGGACTACAGGGTAGCCAAGGTAGAAGATGTGGTGAATGTGGGTGACGAGGTAACCGTTGTGGTGACCGAGATCGATCGGCAGGGGAGAATCAATCTTTCTCGCCGCCAGGCTTTACACGGTGCTGAGGCAAGAGAGGCAGCACCATCTGGTAGACCCAGAGGTGGCGGAGCGCCTTCTGAACGAGGCCATAGGCCCGAGAGGGAAGGGCGACCTTACGAGCGCTCATATCGCGCAGAGCGCCGGGAGGCCCACGATGGTCCATCGGGGCCGAGGCGACCATTCGATAAAAAAAAGTAGACAAATCCGAATCGGGTCAGGACAAAGTATAACGTCCTGACCCGATTCCGTAATTTTTCCTACAAATTGTTGTCGTTGATGTATTCCAGAAATAGTAATATATATACGTCCAATCCCCAGTATAACGGAGGGCCGCGAAAATGCCGTCAGATGCTTTGATTAAAGTAGTCGTATCTGGAGCCCTGGGTAGGATGGGCAAGGAGGTGGTCGCCGCAGTTTGCGGCGATAAGCAGCTCGATCTGGCTGGAGCGGTAGATAAAAAAGCGGCAGAGGAGTACCTGTCGCTGCCGGGCGGCCTGGGATTGATCCCGATTAGCAAAGAGCTGGAGCCCATGCTCCAGAGGGTAAAGCCTAACGTAATGGTGGATTTTACCCACCCTGAAGGGGTGATGGACAACATCAGGTGTGCATTGCGCAACCGGGTTGTACCAGTTGTGGGTACTACAGG
>JBMNNU010000257.1:0-4842 GCA_050942695.1 Chloroflexota bacterium | reverse complement strand
GTAGAAAAGCTGTGCATGGAGTACGGAACCGGAGCCTTTATCGCTCCGAATTTCGCAATTGGCGCCAACCTGATGATCCATTTTTCCCGAATCGCGTCCCGCTTTTTCTCGGGGGCGGAGATTATCGAGCTGCATCACGATGGAAAAGCGGATGCTCCTTCTGGCACCGCCTTACGCACAGCCGAGGAGATGTTGGCAGCGAGGCAGGGGGGGTTCGACAACCCAGTTACTAGCAAAACCTTCCTGGAAGGCGCTAGAGGAGGGGAATCCAATGGTATTCATATCCACAGTGTACGCCTTCCCGGCCTAGTTGCTCATCAGGAAGTGATTTTTGGAGGTCTCGGCCAGACCCTTACGATAAGGCACGACTCGATCAATCGCGAGTCCTTTATGCCTGGTGTGATAATGGCTATAAAAGAAGCTCCCAAGATCCGAGGCCTCGTGGTGGGCCTCGACAAATTAATGGGTTTGTAATGAGGTAACAATATGGCTGGCTTTCGTGTAGCGATCCTCGGCGCAACGGGAATGGTTGGCCGGGAGTTCATAAAGATATTACAACAGCGTCAGTTCCCCGCTTCGGAGTTGCTTCTCCTAGCCTCTGACCGGTCTGCGGGCAAGGTGATGACTTATGGATCGGAAGAGATCGTCGTTCAGGAAACCGTTCCCGATTCATTCAAGGGAGTAGATATCGTTTTAGCTTCGGCGGGCGCCGATATCAGCCGAGAGTTCTCCCCTATCGCGGCAGCCGCCGGTGCTGTGGTTGTAGACAACAGCCGGGCTTTCCGGATGGAGCCGGACGTTCCTTTGGTAGTCCCTGAGGTCAATATGGAAGACGCCAAGGGCCACCAGGGCATCATCGCCAATCCGAACTGCTCTACCATCCAGATGGTGGTTGCTCTCAACCCAATACACAAGGTAAATCCCATCAAGCGAGTCATCGTGGATACCTACCAGGCGGTATCCGGGACCGGTTCCAATGCCGTCGACGAGCTGATGGACCAGACGCGAGTCGTGCTCGAAGGGGGTGTGGTGGAGCCTAAGGTGTACCCGCATCAGATCAGCTTTAACCTTTTCCCGCACATCGAGCCGTTCCAAGAAAACGGCTACAGCCGGGAAGAGATGAAGATGCTCCTCGAGACTCGAAAGATCATGCATGCGCCCGATATTCTGGTATCAGCTACTACGGTCCGGGTTGCTGTACCGATCGGCCACTCCGAGTCGGTGCACATCGAGCTCGAAAACCCGATGACGCCATCAGAGGCGCGAGAAATCCTCTCCAAGGCTCCGGGGGTCGTGGTGATGGATGATCCTGCTAACAATGTATACCCAACGCCGGCGTTTGCCACCGGGAGGGACGAGGTGTTTGTGGGCAGGATTCGGAAGGATATCTCTCACCCCAACGGTCTAGCGATGTGGATTGTGTCTGACAACATCCGAAAAGGCGCTGCTCTCAACACCATTCAGATCGCTGAAGAGCTGATCAAGAACGGTTGGCTGAAGGGCAATCGATAATAGTCCTGAGTCCTGGGTCCCTGAGTGCTGACCCGAGTCCTGGGCAACAGGCACAAGACATCAGAACCCAGCACAGCACCCAGCACTCAGGACTCGGCATAAAATGCTGGCGTGTTCAAATGAGAAGGTTAGTATTGAGTGAGTATTGGGGGTGAACAAATGGCGACATTTGGGCGTGTCCTTACGGCGATGGTGACCCCTTTTGACGATGCGGGCAAGGTGGACTATCAGCAGGCCAAAAAGCTAGCCCTGTCGCTGCTGGACAGCGGGACCGATGGATTGGTGATCACAGGCACGACCGGCGAATCGCCGACTTTAACCGCTGACGAAAAGCTGCGGCTCTACGCAGAGATCAAAGCTGAAGTGGGCGACCGCGCATCCGTCATTGCCGGCACCTGCAACTACAACACGGCTGAGAGTATCGAGTTGAGCCTAGAAGCGCAGAAGGTGGGGGTAGACGGGATCCTGGGGACCGTTCCCTACTACAACAAACCACCTCAGGAAGGGATCTACCAGCACTTCAAGGCTATTGCCGAGGCCGTACCGTTGCCGATGATCCTCTACAACGTACCGAGCCGTACGGTGACCAACATGCTGCCGGACACTACGATTCGATTGAGTGAGATCGACAACATAATCGGCGTCAAGGAGGCTAGCGGCAACTTCGAGGGGATAGCCAAGATCATACAGAATTCAAGCCCAGGCTTCCTGGTTTGGAGCGGAGACGACAGCAGCACCCTCCCCATCCTCTCTCTTGGGGGCTACGGCATCGTCAGCGTGGCCGCGCACCTGATCGGGAAGCAGATTCAGAAGATGATCGGCTCTTTCCTGGCAGGCGATGTGGCAACGTCGGCCAGGATTCACCGGGAAACGCTGCCTCTGGTGAATTCGCTGTTCGTTGTGACCAACCCAATCCCGCTGAAATATGCATTGAATAAAGTTGGGTTCAAGGTAGGAAAGCCGCGATTGCCTCTGGTGGAGATAGACGAGAAGTCTGCCGCGGTCGTGAATGCTGCTCTGGCAGCAGCGACCATCGACCTGCCAGTACAATAAACCACGTTAAACGGGAGGGGCGCACAGTCGTGCGCCCCTTTTTGTTACTACAAATCAAAGTCTGCTATTAACCCAACGCTTTCCCAAAAACGGAGCAACGATCACTATCGAGGTGCCTATCAACGAGATCAGCAGCCCAGCTACAACGCTGATAGGCTGGAAAACGAATCTAACCTGGTGCTCTCCTGCAGGCAACTGCACGGCGCGCAAATAATAGTTGGCCCGCAGCAACTTACTCTCATCATTGTCCACGTACACCTTCCAACCTGGATAGAAGCTGTCGCTCAGGACGAGAACACCGGGGTTGTCGAGCTTAGCCTCTATTACTACCTCTCTGGAGCTATCCCGTACCAACCTGACCTGGTCTTCCCCCCATGATGCCTGTGGAAGGAGTGTTACTTCCTCTTCCAGCAGTACAATATCATCCATCCCCCCGGCGGTTACTGCTTCAAGCATCTCCTGCTCGTCGCCAATGACCTTCGCTTGATGAACGATGTATGCGCGGGGTTTAGCGTTATTGTTACGTAAAAGGGTGACAACTCCATTGCTCCACATCTGCGTCCAGCCGGGATCGAGCCCGCCTAGTCCCTGGTTCACTAACAGATGCTCGACCCCAAAGGCGCCCAGCAGCTTGCTATCGGGCACGAGACTGACGGTTTCTCTCATGGTGCGATCCGGACGGAACTGATCGTCGCCTGTGAGGTGATGCTTGAGCAACGCATAACGCCGCGTTGGGAGCAACCCGCCATCGTATCCGTCCAGGCTGCGCAATCCGCCGATCATGTTGGTGTTGGGAGCCAAGGCTTGCCTCAGCCTGAGGCCCTCAAGATGGTTTTCTACCTCCGCCCTTTCCATGAAGGGGGGCAATCCCTGCAGTATTTCCCCTTCAGTAGGTAGTTCGAGCTTACCTTTGACTGTGCTCAAGATGTGTGAGGCCATAGGCTCTTCGAGCAAATCGCTCAAGGGGTTCGCCTGGCTGTACAGCGACGGGTGAGCGGGTCTGTTGTACTCCAACGGTTCTTTAGCCATGTATAGCTCCAGGGTGGCCAGCGCCAGGAAAAGCGCCAGGATCGACCTGGCTTTAGGTCTGGCTGCGAGAGTGATGGAGAGCGCGATAGCAGCCAGAGCGAAGCTAACCCAACTCAACACTGCGCGAGGATGCGGTAGCGAGGGTTCCTGCCCCGTAGCTCCAAGGAACAACCTCAGCCCGAGAAGGGCGGCGAGCCCCAGGGCGAGCCCGATACCGTAGCGAGCGAGCCACTCCTTTAGCTCATCGCCGTTCTGGCATGATCTAACGGCGTCGATCCCGATCCCAGCAAGGATAGCTACAGCGAAGCCGTAAACGAAGAGCCAGCGGCCGGGTGCTCTGAAGAGGTCGAAACCCGGTGCCCACCTATGAAGCCACCCGTAGACTGGTGTGGCATCGCCCAGGCTGAACAGCAACGCCAATAGCGCTAGGCCTGCGAAGAAGAACGGTAGCGACGCACGCTTGCAGCGGGCCAGGGCCGCTGGGATGAGAACCAGCGAGAAGATTCCCGTGTATCCAACCAGTTCCAGGTAAGGCTGCTCGAAGTAGAGGGGCAGAATAGAGTCCAGCATCTCCTTGAGCGGGACAGAGTAGACCACCGCCTCAGGGTAAGGAATTCCTCCCGCTCGGTAAGACTCCCTAGCCAGCTCGAGGGTGGGGAGCAGTTGGATGGAAGAAACCAGAGCGCCCAGGCCGAAGATCGCCGTCAGAGCGACCAGAGGCTTAATCCGCGCCATCCCCCGGTTTGGGCCGAATGCGGCCAGGTAGAGGGCGAACAGCCCGACCGTCCAAACCGAGTAGTACACCTCCTGCGTGTGGCCGGCCAGGATCTGAGCTGCACTCGTTAGCGCTCCCGCCGAGACGGCAATCACGCTCTTTCGGCTGCTAGCGCGCTCCAGGCACAACATCAGGATAGGTAGCCAGATGGCGGCGTGGATTTGGTTGATGTGGCCGATGTGCGCCCCAAGAAACCCGCCGAAGGCGAAGCATACCCCTGATAAGCACGAAGCTGGCGCCGATAGTCCTAGAGAGATGCGGCAAAAGCTGTAGGTGAAGAGCGCCGCAAGGAAGATGTGAATGACCACGCTATAGCGCAGCGCATCCCAAACGGGCATAAGGTAAAAGAGCAGGTCCAGGGGGTAAAAAACCGCAGCCTGTATATTTGCCAAAAGCGGCGCCCCCATGAAAATATTTGGGTTCCAGAGCGGCAACTCCCCCTGGTGTATCAACTGCGAAACATAGGATTTGTA
>JBMNNU010000159.1:0-7411 GCA_050942695.1 Chloroflexota bacterium | reverse complement strand
AACCTAAATCCATGATCAATACCTACCCCTGTGAGCTCCCCCACAGGGAGAGGGGAGATACTCAGCACTCAGAACCCAGAACCCAGAACCGTCCTCAGGACTCAGAACTCAGAACCCAGAACAGGACTCAGGACAAAGCACTCAGCACTCATAACTTCTACCGGGAGGAGATACCGTGAAAGCTGCGATTACGCTAACTTCTGCGGAGTCGAGACGATTGATAGCCAAGGCTGTCGTCCAGATGCCCGAGATAAAGGCTGCGCTGGAGACGGCCTACATACTCCTCGGCGGTGGGACCACCAACGCCTACGTAGCCCAG
Source organism: Chloroflexota bacterium (assembly GCA_050942695.1). Classification (GTDB taxonomy): domain Bacteria; phylum Chloroflexota; class UBA6077; order UBA6077; family UBA6077; genus JBMNNU01. The sequence goes on along the minus strand of JBMNNU010000159.1, from coordinate 7,092 downwards.
GAACTGCTGGGGCGAGACTTCGAGCCGTGCCGGTTCACGGCCGGAATCAACTCCAACGGGCTGTTGTGTACAACCACTCCAGAGGAACGGATACCCTTCCCCATTATCCTGTACAAAGGGCAGGAGGTGCAGAAGACGATCCGCGAGGCCTTCGACGACTTCCACAAGGAAACTGTTGTGATCAAGGGCGCCAACGCCATCGACTCAGAGGGCAATGTGGGGGTGATCACGGCAGGATTCGACGGCGGCACAGTACCCCAGATCATGGGCACGATCACCTCACAGGGGTTGAAGCTGATCGTACCCGTGGGTTTGGAGAAGTTCGTGAGGTCGGTCAAGGATGCGGCCAACTCAGTAGGGGCTAAGACCTTCGACTACACTATGGGAGCCGACTTCGGCATGTTCTGCATTACAAACGCCACTCCGGTTACAGAGATAGAGGCGCTGAAGATCCTATTCGGCGTCGAAGCCAAGCACATCGCTTCGGGCGGAGTCGGCGGCTCTGAAGGGTCTGTCGTCCTGGCCTTCACCGGCGAGGAAGCCAATGTCAAGGAGGCGATCGCGCTGCTGGAAAGCATCAAGGGCGAAAAGCCGGCTAAGGGGATCAAGGTTCACTGCGAGAACTGTCGCTACGCATGCCGTTGGGCTGGGACCAAGGTAGCAGACCTGCCGGCCTGGATGCGGGAAGGCAGATGATTGGGTAAAAACCTATCGCCATTTGGATACGCGCCTGTTCAAGCGGTAGCTCAGGGGATCTCGTTCATTCGCCGACAGTCGCCCGATTGGAGAGTCACGGTCGCGCGGACATCGCTGGACAGGCTCGTGTACCAGATGGTGTTCCCCTATCTGTCTATCTACATCGTGGCCCTAGGAGCATCCGCGACCCAGTTGGGGACTATCAACAGCGCTGGGATGGTAGCTGCCGCAATATTGGGTCCCACGACAGGCTGGCTCATCGACAGGTTTGGCGCAAAACGAATCTACCTGGCCGGCATTAGCATGCTGGCAGTTTCCTACCTGGCCTACGCGATAGCCCAGAACTGGCTGATGGCTTTGGTGGCGATGGTGGGGTACTGGCTGGGATACTCGACCAGCGTGCTCGGCTGCGCTACGGTGTGTGGAAACTGCCTGGCAAGCCGGGATCGCGCCACAGGGATGATGATCTGCGAAACGGCGGCGGCGGGTTTACTTGGGATGGCCGGCCCCCTGATAGGAGCCTGGCTGGTGGCGAGCTCGGGAGGAGTGAGTGTAGATGGCATCCGCCCCCTGTTTTTCATTGCTACGCTGGCGACTCTGGGAACGTTCTTGCTCGTACTGACTAAGCTGTCGGATCGCCGATGGGTAAACGTCCGTGCGGCGCAAAAAGGCATGTTTCGGGACCTGCACCAAGTGCTAAAGGAAGGCCGGAATCTCAAACGGTGGCTGATTATCGCCTCCATCGGCCACCTGCCGATGGCTATGGTTCTGCCGTTCTCACAGGTCTATGCGCATGAGGTGAAAGGCGCCGACGCGTACGTGCTGGGGGCGATGGTCGCAGGATGCGCCGTGACCTCAATCCTCTTTGCCATTCCTTTGGGGCGACTCGGCGATCGGTCGGGCAGGAAGACGGTCCTCTACATGGCAATACCGCTTTTTTGGCTCTCCAATATCGTTCTGGTATTGGCTCCCGATCCAGCGTTCTTGATCGCGGCCGGAGTTCTTCAAGGCTTCTACTACATATCTGCCCCTATCAGCTCGGCTATGGAGAGGGAGTTGGTGCCGGCGGACCAGATGGGTCGCTGGCTGGGTATCAATCGCTTTTTCCGTATGCTACTCATGGCCTTGATGGCAAGCGTCGCGGGTATAATGTGGGATGTGATCGGCCCCCAATACGTTTTCCTGGGGTTTGTGGCTATCGATCTCCTGGTGCGTCTGCCGTTGCTCGTGGGAATGCCCGAGACTTTGGGCAACAAGGTCGCTGCATAGTAAAATATTATTGATCGTTGCATAGTTCGAGCGTCCGTCCGGCAAGCCCATACCACTTAGCCATGCAACAATTGGTACGGATAGTAGCGAGGTGGAGGTAAAGATATGCTCGAAAAGGTCGCATTGACGATCGTAGATTTACAAAACGACTTTATGCCCGGCGGAGCCCTTGGGGTGGCCGAAGGGGACGGGGTGGTGCCGGTGGCGAACTGGTATATTGAGATGTTCAGGTCGGCAGGTTTGCCAATCTATGCAACCAGGGATTGGCACCCCACGGAAACCAAGCACTTCCAGCAGTATGGTGGAGTCTGGCCGCCCCATTGTGTCCAGGGCACCCCTGGAGCTGAGTTTCACCCAGGGCTGAAGCTGCCCCCCGACGTGATCGTTGTATCAAAGGGGATGGACCCCAATGCGGATAGCTACTCCTGCTTCGACGCACAAGAAGCCGATGGCACGCCCATGGCTGAGTCGTTGCGTCGCCGGGGGGTGACGCGTCTGTTCGTTGGAGGTCTAGCTACCGACTACTGCGTTAAGTGGTCGGTGATATCGGCAATCAGAGAAGGTTTTGGGGTAACCATCCTGTTGGATGCATGCAAGGGGGTGAACCTCAAACCCCACGATTCCGAAGATGCCATAGCGGAGATGGTTCAGGCCGGAGCGGATGTAGCCACCATCGGTCGCGTACAGTTGAAATAAGATTGGCAGGACTCGGGACTCAGAAAGAGCACTCAGAACGAAGAACCGTACTCAGGGCTAATAAACCGGCCCGGCATCTGCCGGGATAGAGTTGCGATGTCCCGTTTGTTCAGCAGCCCGCGTTCCGTTATGTATCCAGTGAGCAGCCGGGCGGGGGTTTGGTCGAAATAGATGTTCCGTGCAACCACTCCGGGGATCGATTTCGGCAATATCTCCTTCGGGTCCTGCTCTTCAAGAGCGAAGGGTGCTCGACGACGCCCGGCGGGGGCTATCTTGTGGGTCTCCGACACCGTGTAGAAAGGTATCCGACAGTGTCGGGCGACTAGAGCTAGCAGCAGGGTGCCAACTTTATTTATCAGATCGCCGTTTGGCCGGATGGTGTCTGCGCCCACCAGGGCTACATCCGCTTCGGAGCAGAAGAACCCCAGTGCAGCGTCGGTTACCAGCAGCGTGGGAATGCCCATACCGACGAGGAGGTCGGCAGTACGGCGCCCCTCAAATAGTGGTCTGGATTCGGCAACGATTACTCTCTTCAGTACATCTCGAGACCAGCAGCTTTCTAGCACAGAGAGCAACGTTGATGAGTGGCTGAGGGTGATGACAGTGCCGGAAACGACCTCCGCAGCGTGGTCGGCCACGAATGTGACCAAGGCTTCCTGCCGTTCATCCCATCGTCTGGCGGCTTCCACGATTGCCAGCCTCGACAGGCGAGGATCGCAAGCCGCCCCTGCTTCTTTCCAGGCTGCCATCATCGTTCCTACGGCGTTGACCAACGACGCCATACTTGGGCGGGCTCTTGCAAGCTTTCGAGAGACGTCCAGAAACAGGTCTCCGAAGCGCGAATCCGGTATTGCGGGATCGGCCGCCATCTCTCCCAGAAGGCGAACAGCTTCCCTAGCCAGTTGAGCCGCGCCATGCTCCCTGTCCTTTTTGATAGCGGCAATTCGGCTGGAGATCTCTCGGTTATTCATCTCTTGGCAGACCCCTTGAGGTAGTATCACATTATAGCGCCGATATGAGGGGCAAGGTTCGTACCGGTTTCTTGCGGTCTGACTGCCACCATCGAGAAGGCCTGATATTCCCTGGATTATCGATCTACAACGCGGTGCCAGATGATAGTCGGCTACATCCCAAGTTCGGCTCTGGTTCGCAGATATGCGAGTATCTGTTCCCGTGAGAGCATGCCCAGGATCCTGTCCCCCTCTACCACCGGCAGTTGAGCGATGTTGGCGTCGTCCATGGTCTGAAGCGCGGTTAGCAGTTCGGTGTTTGAGTCTACCTTGCGCAGCCGTTCCCATGGAACCATAGCCTTTTCTGCCGGTATCCGATCCCACTCGCCGCGGGGCACCGATGCGATATCGCGCAGGGTAAGGACCCCTCGGAGCCGTCCGTCGTCGGCAACGAGAAAGCAGCGGCGCCCGGTGGCGAGGATCTCATCCTCCACCAGCCGCTGCAGAGAGGTAGAGCCAGGCACCCAGGAGCAGTCCCGCTGCATGATCTGCCCCACTCTGACCGAGCGCATTGACTTCTGAATGCTGGACTGAGCGTAGCTGGAGGCGGCAGCGTTCTGCAGGAACCAGCCGATGAAGATCAGCCACAGGCCGTTGAACAGGTTGCCATCTAACAGCACTAGCACACCGACTCCGATGAAGCCGAAGGCTACTAACTGTCCGGCAAAGGCCGCGGTCTGCGTGGCTCGGTGGAAGTTACCGGTTACCTGCCACACCAGAGCACGTAGAACCCGCCCGCCATCGAGTGGGAAGCCCGGTATAAGGTTGAACAGCGCCAGCGATAGGTTGATCCGCGCCAGCCACAGGCTAGGGGCGGCCAGATACGGGAAGGTTTCGCTGGATAGCCAGACTCCGCCGAAGAATACACCCAGCAGGAGGCTTGTGGCTGGCCCCGCTATAGCGATGCGAAATTCGGCACCCGCGTTGTCGGGATCACGAGTAATCTGTGCTACACCGCCGAACAGGAAGAGCGTGATCCCGCGGACGGGTATCTTGTTGCGGAGCGCCAGGTAGGTGTGCCCTAGCTCGTGCAGCAATACGGACGCGAAAAACAGGATGCTAGTCACAGCTCCCATCAACCATAAGGCCGCGGACGGCATAGATGGGTACTCGATCGGCAGGTACCCTGCTGCCAACGACCAGGTAACCAGCGCGAAGATCAGGAACCAGCTAGAGTGCAGTCCGATTGGGATCCCCCAGACACGCCCCAGTTTTATGGTTGCTTCCACATTCGACTCCTTGGACCGTTCGATAACACCAGATTACTACAAGTGGCCGAGTGTCGCCAACTAGAGGCTTGACATAATGACGGCTTGACCCATTTCTGCCCATAGAGTATATTCTTCTAACTATGCTCCATATTAACCGGAGCATTTTTAAAACTGGGATTACTTAGATCTGTAGACCAAGGTGTAGTAAGACTATGAAAGTTCTTATTAGCGATCCGGTGGCGACGAATGGTGTTGAGTACCTGAAGCAGTATGCCGAAGTTGACGTAATTACCAAGATGAATCCGGAGGAACTGCTCCGGGTTATCCCTGAATACGACGCCTTGGTTGTGCGGAGTGAAACCAAGGTTACGGCTCCGGTAATCGAAGCCGGCACGAAGCTCCGGGTGATCGGTCGCGCCGGTGTTGGAGTCGACAATATCGATGTTGCCGCTGCGACCAGACGCGGAATCGTGGTGGTGAACGCTCCCACGGGGAACAACATCGCTGCGGCTGAACACACGATAGGGATGATGCTGGCAACGGCTCGCAACATACCCCAGGCCTGCGCCTCCGTTAAGGCTGGGCTTTGGCAGCGCTCTAAGTTCATGGGGGTTGAGCTGCGGGACAAGATCCTCGGTATCGTCGGCCTGGGAAAGATCGGCAGGGAGGTAGCCCGGCGGGCTCAAGGGCTGGAGATGAAGGTGATCGGTTTCGACCCTTATCTCTCCTCCGAACATGCCCAGAAGCTGGGAATCGAGGCCGTGACGTTTAACGAGCTTCTGGAGAGAGCCGACTTCATCACCTTCCACGTCCCGTTGACCTCGCAGACCAAGGGTATGATAGGGGCGGAGCAGATCAGCAGGATGAAGCCGACGGTTCGGCTGGTCAACTGCGCGCGCGGGGGTATCATCGACGAGGATGCCCTCCTGGAAGCCCTTGAGAATGGGCGGATAGCCGGAGCGGCCCTGGACGTTCTTGCCGAGGAGCCTTTCCCCCCGGATCACCCTCTCTTGAAGCAGGAGAGGCTTGTGATCACCCCTCACCTCGGCGGGTCTACCTTGGAGGCTCAAGAGGGGGTAGCTATCGATGTAGCCGAGCAGATCGTAGAGGTGCTCAAGGGTATGCCTGCCCGCTACGCCGTCAATGCCCCTGTGATCCTTCCGGAGACGATGGCGATGCTGGAGCCCTTCATGAAGCTGGCGAGCATGCTTGGAAGCATGGCTACCCAACTCGCCGAGGGCCAGTTGTGCAGTGTCGAGGTTACATACGCGGGGGAGATAGCGTCCCTGGATACCACACCATTGAAGGCGATGGTTATCAAAGGGCTACTTCAGCCGGTGCTTGCTGAGGAGATAAACCTGGTAAACGCCCCTATTGTCGCTAAAAACCGCGGCCTCAAGGTCGTCGAGCGAAAGACGGATCGGGTCAACAATTACAGCAACTTGGTCACCATCCAACTGGACACTGCCTGCTCTTCCCACGTCGTAGCCGGGACCGTTCTGTTTGGCGAGCCTCACCTGGTACAGGTAGATAAATACCGGGTAGACGTGGTGCTGACCGGGGGCCAAATGGTGTTCAGTTACCACCGGGACCGCCCCGGTATGATCGGCCACGTCGGGGGTGTACTGGGCGCATCCAACGTCAACATCTCCTTCATGGCTGTTGGGCGACTTGCGCCCAAGGGTGAGGCACTGATGGTGATCGGTGTCGACGATCCGGTAGGGCCGGATCTGGTGAAAAAACTGATGGCCGTTCCGGATATCCATTCCATCCGGACGGTGACTATCTAGCTTTCAGCTATCAGCTTTACCCCTTTGCTTGAACGGCGGCATGCCGTGCTGGGGCGACTCTGATTCCTATTATGCTGAGCCTAATTTCATGCCATGCAAAACGCCAAATGGCATGATTCACGGCACGAGTTACAATGTAGCGTCGGGCCTTGTGCCCGACGTGGTACCTCGTCGGGGACGAGCCCCGACGCTACAGCATTGGACTGTTACACGAACTGACTGTTTGTATGAACCATGCCCGCCAAACAGCCATGCTGGCTGGTACACGACCAAAGTGGTTTTGATAGACGGCGAAGATAGCCGCGTTCCCGGCATGTGGAGATCTCTCGCTCCACGCGCTCAGGATGACACCTATTAGGCAGGATGGCAAGGTATGGGCTTAAGATGCGGGTATCAGAAGAAGAGCAAAAAAGCTGATGG
>JBMNNU010000156.1:0-7613 GCA_050942695.1 Chloroflexota bacterium | reverse complement strand
GCGGGCCACCGTGCCCGCCCGGTACCTCGTACAGCAGCACTGATTCACGTGGTACCGGGCCGGCAGAGCCGCCGGCCCCTACGATGCTGTGTGCGATTATTTAGTCAACGATCATAAGGGCCGGGCTAACTACGGACCGGAGGTTAAGGCCGGCCCTTCAGGGCCGCGAATCAATAAGAACGTTTTCGCAACGATCATCAGGTTGCGCGTAGCCTCGTGGAGAGCTCACATCCCGGATCATCACGGGGCGCGCAGGCTGAAGCCTTCGGCTACATTTTAGAGGCGGGCGGGACGCCCGCGCTCCCGGCAAGCGGCCTTCAGTCGCTTAACAATACCAAATGTGCACAACACTAGAGTTGTAGTGCGGCGATTCTATCAGGATTTGGCCGGCACCGGACAGGTTATTCCGATGGTCAAAGGCTTGGAAGCGCAGATGTCGCCGCCGGGGCAGGCCGCGCAGCTTTTAGCCTCGCAATACGCCCTGTACAACCGCAGCAACCCCAGCTGGCGGCAGGCAGAGCGGGCCGCAGCAGGCCTGGGCTTCCCGGTTATCTGGGTGGCCATGTAGCGAACGATCTCGTTGTCCCCCCGCTTCGGATAGAGCCTGTAAATCTCAAAGGCGCGGCCTGCCAGAGCGCGGTCCTCCAGGTGAGATGCCCATCCGGCCAGGAAGGGCAGGAAGACGTTGACGGCCAGCTCTGCAGCCCTCTGCCTGCCGATCAAGCCTACCGGCCGTCTGAGCCGGAGACCGAAGTCGCAGTAGCTATCCCAATAACCTCTGCAGAGGTTGTCCAGAAGCAGCGCTTCCAGCGCCCTAGGCACCAGCCTCGGCTGCAAGGTCCCAACCGTTCTGGCCAACACCTCAGCCAGGCTCTCCTCGGGCCAACGCCGCACCAACATGGCGAGCGCGGCCACGCGGCGAGTCGGGAAATTGGCCGGCCTCACCCGGAAAAACTCCCACTCATCCGGCGCCATGCACCCCCCAACCCAATGCCTTGCAACTTTATCCCAAAGAAGTTCGAGGCGATCCGCGTAGCTATCAACAGGTGCCATTCCCCGTTGGGAGGGCAGCAACCCCGCCGCGCCCAGCAGGAGCGCCTCTACAGCCGCATCACGCCATCTCACCCCGCCCGCCTCTATCCCCGTCTTCCCGTCTCCACCCATCTCTCCGCGTCCCCGCGCCTCCGTGCCTCCGAGTCTTCCCTCGAAAGCCCTCGCCAGATCCAGCGGCACCAGGTCGGCCAGCCGGCGAAAGGGCTGCCTGTTTTGAGAGTAACCCAGGGCCTCGGCAACGGCCTGGTAGAGCAGTTGCTCGTGGGGATAGCAGGTGAGGTCGGACTCGAAACGACGGCTTTTGGCTTCGAAGCGCTCCACCCCGCAGCCGTCCAGCAGGTTGCCGAGTCCGACCTCGTCGCCTCCAATATCCGGCCGACGCGGGGAGGGGCGGGAAATTTGATCCGGGCCGAGGCCAGCCAGGGTCTCGAGCGGCAGAGCGAGGTAGGGTGCGAGGGCTAGGGTGGGGATGGTGACGCCATCCTGCCGGCGAGCCAGCCTGCCGGTATCGTTCCACAGCACTACCTGCAGGATAACCTGATTGTAGTTGGGGTCGCGGTGATGGCCGTGGGCGCACCAGTCGGAAGCGCGCACGTGGATCTCCACCTCGCCGTGGTGCAAGCTAGCTCCTGCCCCAGCGATCAACGCGCCGGTGAAGTCGGGCCCCCGGTCCCATCGACGCCTCCCCCGGTACACCACCTGGATCTCCTCGCCCTCGGTAGTATGAAGAGGGAGGGTGAAGGGCCCCTGCTGCTCCCAGAGGCGTGCGACCGTTTTCTCTGTGATACGCAGATTGGCTGGACTCTCGGTGTGAGCTATCACGATACCGTCCAGTTAAGCGTTGGCTAGCAACGAATTACATCCGGATAGCTGCCCGCTGGCGCCTTTCTAGGGCCGCCTGGAGCTGGTGGCTCCGTACGATCCCCCGTGCAATGGATGACATGTCGTGCAGAGAGAGTGAGCGTACCGTGGGGCGCCGCAGGACAGACAGCGAGAAAGCCTTCTTTGGAACATGCGTCGCTAGAGCGCAGCAAGCGCGCGCCTCTCCGTCCAGAATCGCCGGGTACTCGGCCCCATGGCGACGCTGCTGGCTCGTGGTCCTTACTACGATAGCGCCCTGCGAGACGCTGTTCCAAAGGTTGTGGGACACCACTACGTAGCGTTTGCACTCATCGCCAATCGGTTTGCCAGCATAGTAGATCTCGCTCCAGCGGGGGTAGTCGCTCTTGCTGTAGCGGGACTCAGGGGCCATCGGTAATTCCGAACAGAGCTGCGGAAGCGCCAGAAGATCGCTAAGGGCGTCCTCGATGGAATCCATTACCCGCTCCGGCAGGTCCAGCAAACCGGTTTCCAGGATCTCCTTGTGAACGGCCACCAGGCGACCTGAAACGGCCCACAAGCTCCGGCGGGCGGTGAAGCGTACTACCGGAGATGGGAGGTCGGGCTCCTCAAGATAGAGTGGGATTACCCCAACATCCCGCATCTGCTCGTTCCAATCGTCGTTCGTGAGCACGACGGCGCCGAAGGTGCGAGGTGATGCGCCCGCGATCGAATAGACGACTCCCCGCTGTATGGCCACGGCTAGAGAACCTCGCCCTCGAAAGCCTTTTGCATGGTCTCGGCTACCGCGTCGTGGGACTCATCGTCGTCGGCCCATGCCCGATAGAGCTCGATCCGCTCCCTCCTCTCACGTTCCTCTTTCAAGGCTCGTGCACCGCGCTCGATCATTCGGGCGTATATGCTGGCCGCCGACATGCCTCGAGGGAAGCCGTACTCCTCTGGACACTCCCGGACTGCCCGCTCAACATCCTCAGGCACAGGTATGTAAGCCCTGCGTGCCATATTGCATCACTCCATGTCTCATATATTGCGACATTTTCGCACGCATATTATGCGCCACATCGTTTTGTTTTTCAACCCGGATTGTGGCCGCAGCTACCTATCCCTCGGCTTCTTAACAACGGCATTCGCCCCCACCCATGTGCTATCGAGAAAAGGGGATCGACATCCATCCGCGTAATCATAACTTAAATGTTAGGCAAGTCATATCAAAGATTATTTAGTTTTATGGTACGATAACTGCTTTAAATACAGATAGTTAATCATTTGCCAGTATGGAGGGTAACGATGGCGGCGATACCGAAAGCAAGGGTTTTTCAGCGGATAACACTGGAACCGATGCCGGGCCACTTTCCCGGTCTGGCGTTGGTTGTGGCTATCGCCGTTCTGGCCTCCTGGTTGGGGCGACAGTTCGCCGCGCTGGAACCGATCGTGTGGGCGATAGTTATCGGTGTGGCTGTCCGAAACCTGTTGGGGCAACTGCCAGCGACAGCGACGGGGGTGAAGTTCGCATCGAAGCAGTTGCTGGAGTTCAGCGTGCTTCTATTGGGCGCTGCAGTCAACTTCTCCGAGATCCTCGTAGCGGGCCACAGGATCCTGCTGTTGGCGGCCTTAGTTGTAGGGTTGGGAATCTCGGCCAGCGTGGCCATCGGGAGAGCGCTCGGTCTCAGCGGTAAACTGTCGATCTTGATCGCCGCAGGCAATTCCATCTGCGGCAACTCGGCAATAGCCGCGGTGGCCCCAACCATCAAAGCCGAAAAAAGGGATATCACCATGGCCATTGCGCTGACGGCTGTGGTCGGCGTCGTGGTAGTGCTGACACTGCCGATGCTTGTGCCCCTCCTAGGCCTCACCTTATACCAGTATGGCGCTTTGGCGGGGGCTACGGTCTACGCCGTCCCCCAGGTCGTAGCGGCATCCTTCCCGGTAAGCGACCTTAGCGGTGAGGTGGCGACCCTCGTCAAGATGGTCAGGGTTCTTCTGCTTGGCCCTGTTTTGATCGTATTCGGCCTGCTATTCGCCAGGAAGGCGGGAAAGGGAAGCGGCATCAGAAAAGCAACCTTTCTCCCTTGGTTCGTTCTCGGCTTCCTGGGGCTTGGGGTTCTCCGAAGCCTGGGTGTGATCCCAGATGGGTTAGCGGGGGAGGTCAAAGAGATAAGCAAGCTGCTGATGCTCGTATCCATGGCAGCCCTGGGGTTGGAGGTCGAGATCGCAGCGGTACGGACCGTTGGGCCGAAGGTGTTCGCCACAGTGGTGCTATCCACCATCTCTCTGACCGCGCTGAGCCTGGGGTTGATCTTCTTCTTGGGTATTTAGCGCCAAAGAACGGCACAATTATTGGTCTCGTCCAGCAAATCCATGCGACATTGTAGCCGCAGGCTGATTGGTTCACGTGGATAGACAGTTGGAGTGACAATCTGGCGCGAACATCACCCCGGGACTCTCTTTGGTCAGCCCCATACTCCCTTTCGTCACCCCCGCTTTCGCGAGGGGTCCAGACGTCCCATCTACTCCTGAGGCCACTCCTACACGACAACGTGGACCCCTGGATGCCCGATCAGGTCGGGCATGACGGTCTAGGGATGACCGGAAATGGTGATCAAGGAAGCCTGCCGTTACTAGATAGACTGCCACTCTAGCCGTGAACCATGCCCCAGTAGGATGAATACCAGCTTTATTTGTTAAACACCATAAGCTTGCGGCTACACCTCTAGCACCAATTTGCCAGATACAGCACTCAGGGCTCAGGACGCAGGACTCAGGACTCAGGACCAAGCACCAAGCACCCAGCACCCAGCACCCAGCACCCAGACCAGCCTACATCGGCGCCTTGCACCCCTGCTCCACGCACCGCCTGAGCCAGGGGAGCATCCAGTGCCGGCCGAAGACGCCGAGGGCTTCGGGCGAAGCGTCTTCCACAGCCTCCAGCGCGCGACCGAAAGCCCTCCTGGGGTCTCCCTCCCAATTACCGGTTAACCGGGCGAACTCCTTCACCACGGCACGGTGGAAAGATGACTCGAACCGGTAGGCTGAGAGGATGTCGCGAAGACGGCCATCGTGGAGGCTATCCATCCTCTCCAACAGCCGCCCGGCCGCCGCCAGTCGGTCTTGCCCCGCCCGCAAATCTGCCAGATGCTCCCTGACCTCCATCGAAGGCTGTCCAGGCGGGAAGGGTAGGGTTGCCCAGCTTCCGTCTGCGCCGTAGCCACAGAATCTGAAGTGGCCTCCGGCCGCCTCCTCACCCAGCCTGTAGTAGCGGGCAAGCTGATCCCTCGCCACTTCGCCCCCCACGACCCCACAGTAATCATCCAGGCAAGAAGGAGGTTGGCCTCGGGGATGCCCCTCCGCACCGTCGCCCTCCCAAGCCTCCCTCGCGAAGCTGTAAAGCTGGAGGGGGTAGAGCCACCAGGAGAGAGTTCCGAAGACGAGGGTCGAGACACTATCCACACCAGCAGCCCGGTAGGCTGCTAGATCCGACTCCACCAGTTGCGGCAGATTGGCCGGCCGGCCGAACAGGACTGGATCACCGTAGTACTCCAGGACAGTGAGATCCCCTCCACGAGCGGCAACGGCGCCTGTTAGATCGCGCAGATACCCCTGGTTGCGAGGGCAGTCGCCATCGATGTGGTGAAGATAGCATCGCTCCCTAGGGGCGAAGAGCAGCTCGAGGTTTGACGGGGCGCTTTCCACCGCCTGCAGTGACTCATGGTACAGCAGGCCGGACACCCTGGCATCGGGTCGAACAGCATACAGCCCCTCGGCTGCTGCCTGTACGGCTCTCCACAGTTGCTGGTCCCCGGATAGCGATCGGCAATCGGGGCAGGAGCACCATGGCTCTTCGCTGGCATCACAAGGCCAGAGGTGGTAGAGATCGGCGGAAGGCAACTGCTCAGCGAAGCGCCTTGCGCCCTCCTCAAGCAATCGAAGCGTGCGAGGATTGGCCGTGCAGAAGTTGCCATCCGCTCGGCGTACCCCATTTTGCATACGACATATCGACGGCTCCGACTCGCGGAGGGCCGGGGGCAGCAGCTTCGGCAGGCAGTGGCCGCCCAGCTCCAGCGCGATTCCGCGCCGCTCAAGCTCAGGGAGGAGGGGCGAGATGTCGCCGGGGGGAAGCCGGTTGAAGTGGACGAACAGCCGGTTCAACCGCATCTTTCCCATCCAGTCCACCAGTTGCACCATCTCGTCAAGCCAATCCTGGAAGGAGGCCGAGCCAGGCCACCAGGATAGGCAGCCATCGGTTAGCCCACGTCGCGAGAAGGCCGGCGTGGAGGTGATCTGCAGCGGTGGAGGGGGGACATCCAGCGGTCGCATCGCCTCCCCATCGGGGCCAGGCTTCACCCAGCGCGCCCCAAGCACTTCTAAGAAGGCGTAGGCAGCGTGCAGCGTCGCGGCAGGATCGCTTCCCGCCACGGCGTATCGCCGGCCATCGCCCCGCACCAGGATCGATCCATCCGCCAGAGCACGCTCCTGCGGGAAGCCCGCGGCGGCCAGCGTCTGCTCGGGGTGCCCGACGAAGATATCCAGTTCGGCGCCGGGCAGCAACCTCGGAAGGTAGCGGGCCAGCTCATTGGCGGCGAAGAGGATAGGCTCCTCCCGGCCGAATACCCGTATAGAGATACCCCCCACCCTCAGGGGCTCATCCCCTCTCTTTGAAAACGCTGAGTAAAGAATCATATCCGGGCTCACAATAAGCAACACGCGTGATACCCGGAATTATACCACCGGCCGCATCTATCCAAGACGTATAGGCTGCTCACGGGTGCGGCCCACATTCCCAGGCTCGATTATTGTGCCCATCGCCCGCCGCTCAAGCAGCGGTCTGAGACGCTCAAGCCTGGTAATGATCGTTACGAAATATTCTGATTGATTCGTAGCCCTGAAGGGCCGGCCTTAACCTCCGGTCCGTAGTTAGCCTGGCCCTTCAGGGCCACGACGGATACGTACGGTTTAATCGGCAACGATCATAACCAGGCTAATACCGACCATATCAAGAGGTCGCTTTAGCGTCCTTGAGCGTCTCAGCCTGGTCCATTTATGGCCAGGCGTCGAAACCAGCCATTTTACCGGAGACTTGAGGCCCACCGCCTGTGCCCGATGAGCCCGTTACGTTTCTGGGCTACACGCGTCCGTAGTCCAGGGCCCTGTGCCCTGTTGTCCACATTGACCTGCATTATCCAGGATGGCATATACCAACGAGGGCTACAGAGCAGAGCGCCCTGCACTACGGGTGCATGAGGAGGCATCGCTCTTCCCGGAAACATGGCGGACACCGCTGAGTACGGGATGGTTCACACGAACAGCCAGATCGTGTAACAGTCCAATGCTGTAGCATCGGGGCTCGTCCCCTTCCTTCGTGTGGACGATAATGTGACAGGGGATAAACCATTATCCGGCGAAACCGGTTCAACAGATGGCGGCGAGGGATAAACCCCTTCCCTACAGGCCGTGGACGTGCGGACGAGCACTGCGCTCCCGGGAGGTCGACCTCCGGCTGCCAATCAGGCCCGCTTTACCGAAGCGTTAGCCCCCCAGCAATGACTGGGCCTCCTCGAGAGTGGGCAGGCCGGTTCTTCCTCCAGGCTTCCGGCACTTGAGGGCCGCAACCGCCGCCGCGAATCGCGCGGCCTTCCGCACAGGGTATCCCCATGCTAGCCCCAGCGCGAGCCCTCCGTGGAAGGCGTCTCCCGCGCCGGTGGTGTCCACAGCCTTCACCGGGA